>NZ_JBFTRC010000068.1:0-51532 GCF_056399325.1 Allobosea sp. 01N443 | reverse complement strand
CCTTCGACCAATCGCTCACGGTGGAGCCCTCCGCGATCCGGTCGGCCCTGCCAGAACGGGTCGGGTTCGTCTCGACCGAGACCGGTGCGGAGAATACCCAGCTCGACCTTTCCCTGCCCAAGGACTGGCAGGCTCGCAGCTTCCGCGACGACGACCGCCTCGTCGTCGATCTGCTGCCGCCGGCCAAGGCCGGCGTGCTCAGCCTGACGGGGCTCCCGGCGAGTGCCGCCGATCAGCCGGACAAGCCGCCCGCCCCTGCCGTCAAGCCGGCAGCTGCAAGCGAGGCACCGGCACCACAGCAAGCTGCTCCAGTCGCCAAGCCAGCCGCAGAGCCTACCGCGCCGGCCATCGACCCGACGCCTCAGCTCGTGAAGATCCAGTCATCGGCGGGCCCGGATGGCAGCCGCATCGATTTCCGCTTCCCGCGCCCGACCGGGGCTGCGGCCTTCGTCGATGCCGGCCTGGTGACTCTCGTCTTCGACACCCGCGACACGATCGACCCCGCGAGCTTTCGGCAGATGCTTCCGGAGCTGATCGAGGAAGCCGTTGTCACGCGCGAAGGCAAGGCCACGCTGGTCCGGCTGCGCCTGTCCAACCAGCAGTTGGTGCGCTTCAGCGATGACGGCACCGGCTGGACGCTCGGCTTCGGTGAGCAGGCAGGCAAGCCGACGAACCCTGTCGCCCCTGCACGCACGGTCGATGAGCGCGGCCAGACGATCCTCGCCATTCCCCTGCCCGGCATGACCGGCGTGCATTGGATCGAGGGCGGGACCGCGGGCATGCCCATGGCCATCGCAACCGCGCTGGGGCCAACGCGGGCTGTGACCAAGCCCTATCGCTTCGTCGAGTTTGGGTTGATGCAGACCGCCCATGGCCTCGCCATCATGCCGCGCTCCGACGACATCGTCGTCCGCGCCGGCACCGAGCAAGCGCTGATCGGGCGCGCCGGCGGCCTGACCGTCACCCTCGATCTTCCGCAGAGCGAGGAAGACAAGACGAAGACGCCGGTCGCGGCGCCCCCGCCCCTGCTGAGCCCGGAGCTCTGGGCGAAGCTGCGCGTTGCAGCCGTCCGTGAACGTGCGCGTGAGCTGCTGCGCGATGTCGCCGACGCCTCGCGCAGCCGCAAATCCGAAGCACGGCTGGCTCTCGCCCGCTTCTATGCCGCAAACGGGTTGATGCCGGAGGCCGCGGGGCCTCTCCAGGCGATGCTGGCCGACGATGCCGCCATGCGCGGCAATCGCGAGGCTCTGTTCCTGAAGGGTGTGATCGCGGCGAAGATGCACCGTACCCCCGAGGCTCTCGCTTCCTTCGAGGCCGGCCCGCTCAAGGAAGATGCCGAGGCGGGGCTCTGGCGCGCATTGATCGAACAGCGGCTYGGGCGCCAGGCCCAGGCGCTTGCCGGTTTCCGGCGCGCCGAGGCGACGCTCGACGGCTACCCGGATGATCTGCAGGTGCAGTTCCGCCCGGCGATGGCGCGCGCAGCCATGGCCATGCAGGATATGACGACGGCCGAGCGCCAGATCGAGCGGCTCTCGGAATTGCCGCGCGATCTTGTGGACAAGGAGGAGCTCGCACTCCTTCGCGCCATGCTCGATGATGTCAGCGGTCGCCCAGAGGCCGCGCTGAACGGCTACAAGCCGCTATTCGAGGCCGCCAGCAGGCCAGTCGCAGCGGAGGCGCAACTGCGTGCCATCCGGCTGGTGCAGACCGAGAAACGCCAGGACATTTCGCCTGATGAGGCGACCCGCAGGCTCGAGACGGTGTCGATCATCTGGCGCGGCGGCGAGATCGAGATCGAGGCTTTGTCCGAGCTCGGCCGGCTCTATACCGCGCAGCACCGTTGGCGTGACGCCTTCCAGATCGCGCGCCGCGCCAACAACAACTACCCCGACAATCCGCTGACGCGCCGCCTTCACGATGAAACGGCCCAGCGCTTCGCCGAGATCTTCAGCAATCGCGACGCAGCGCAGGAACAATTGCCGCGCATCGAAGCGCTGGCCCTGTTCTACGACTTCAAGGAATTCCTGCCGATCGGCCGGCGCGGCGACGAAATCGCCCGCCTTCTCGCCGACCGGCTGGTGGAACTCGACCTGCTCGACCAGGCGAGCGAGATTCTGCGCTATCAGATGCAGGCCCGCCTGACCGGCGCCGCGCGGTCGACGATGGCTGCACGCCTTGCGATGATCGCGCTGATGAACGGCAAGCCAGCCGAAGCGCTGCAGGCGATCTCCTCGACGCGGCTGATCGAACTGCCGGGAGACGTCAAGCGGGCGCGGCTCCTGCTCGAGGCGAAGGCCCTCTCCGATCTCTCGCGCACCGACCAGGCGCTCGAGATGCTCGAAATCGAGCGCGGTCCGGAAGTCGACCGGCTGCGCTCGGATATTTACTGGACGGGCCGCCGCTGGCGCGACGCTGGCGAAGCGCATGAACGCATTTTGGGCGAAAGCTGGCGCGGTAACGCGCCGCTGAACGAGCGTGAGCGCGCCGACGTGATGCGCGCCGCCGTCTCCTATGTGATGTCGAACGAGGCTCTGTCGCTCGACCGGCTGCGCACGAAATTCGCCGCCAAGATGGCCGAGAGCACGGATGCTCGCACCTTCGCCTTCGCGACCGGGGCCAACCGTGCCAATGCCGCCGATATACGCGAGATGGCGCGCGCCGTTTCCGGTGCCGACAACCTGTCGGAGTTCATGAGGGCCTATCGCGAGCGCTATCCGGCCTATTCAAGCGCTGTGCGCAGCCGGCCCAAAGCCGAGCCCGAACAGGCAGCACCACCCAGCTCGACCGGCGCCGAGGCGAGCCCGGGCGCAGCGCCAGGCCGCGGTTGACCGCTACGTTCCGTAACTCTTGATCAGCGATCCCGTGACGAGGCCCCAGCCGTCCACCAGGACGAAGAAGATCAGCTTGAACGGCAGCGCGACCGTCACCGGCGGCAACATCATCATGCCGACGGACATCAGGATCGAGGCCACGACGAGATCGATGATGAGGAATGGCACGAACAGCAGGAAGCCGATTTCAAACGCCCGGCGCAGCTCCGAGATCATGAATGCCGGCACGAGAATCTGGATCTGGATATCTTCCGGCTGCGTCGGGCGGGGCTCCCGCGACATCTCGATGAACAGCATCAGGTCCTTCTCGCGGACATGCTTGAGCATGAACGCCTTGAAGGGCACGACGCCGCGACTATAGGCCTCCTGGGGCTGGATCTGCCCGGCAACCAGCGGCTCGACCGAGACGCGATAGGCTTCGCGCAATGTCGGCGCCATCACGAAGCCGGTGAGGAACAGCGCCAGCCCGACGATCACGGCGTTGGGCGGCGCGGTCTGCGTGCCGATGGCCGAGCGCAGCAGGGACAGCACGACCGCGATCCGCGTGAACGACGTCACCATGATCAGGATAGACGGCGCCAGGGAGAGCACCGTGATGACGGCGATGAGTTGCAGCGCCCGTTCGGCGACGCCCCCACCCTGCCCGAGATCAAGCGAAAGCGTTTGCGCCCGAGCCGGCTCGCAGAGCGCAAGCGCGACCATCGCGCCGGCACAAGCGACGCGGCAACCGCGACGCCATCTCGCATCCGTCAGGGTCAGGATCACGCAAAGCCGCCATCAAAGCCCGACTCAACCGATCGGGCGAGACGACGCTAGGGCGCCCATGTCCGCCAGGGCAACCAAGCCGGCGGCATCAGGATCGTCGCAGCCCGACAATCCTGTTGATCACGCCCGTCCGGTCAGGACTTCGACTTCGGATCACGCCCGAGCAGTCGCGCGAACTCGGCTTCGATCGCATCGACCGAGAACGGATCGATCTGAATGGGCTTCTCCTCCGGCTTCGATTCGGCCTTCGGCTCTTCGGCGGCGGGAACAGAGGACGGCTCAGGCTTTGGCTCGGCCTCGGTCTCTGACTCGGCGATCTCTGCCTCGGCCTCCGTATCGGCCTCGTCCTCACTGACCTCCAGAGCGTCGTCCGGAGCGAGAACCGGCGCGGCTGCTGCGGGCTTCGGCTCTTCAGGCTTGACCGGCGCAGGCGGCGTCACCGGCAGAACGACGTCCGGAACCGGGGTCGCCGGCGCCTGGGACGACCGGACAGCCGAATGCGGACGCTTCAGCGCCTCCTCGAGCTGACGGGCCATATCGTCAAGCTCATCGGAACTCACGCTTGGYGCGGGAGCCTGATTGCGCCCGAAATTCGGAGCCTGTGAGGCCACAATCGCAGCTCCTGCCGCGAGACCGGCCATGCCAGCCGCTGCAGCGCCTGCCGGTGCCACAGCCGGTTCGACGCGCGAAACAGGCCCAGGGGTACGATGCGGCAGCGGCGGCAGGCTATCCGGCTGCGGGGCGGCCGGCTGCGGCGGCGGAGAGGCGCGACGCGTTTCCTCCTGCAGATCGGCGCGAAGAGCCTCGAAACCGAGCGCCGGGTCGATCGCCAGAGGGCGTTCAAAGACCGGGGCCTCGGCCTGCGCCGGTACCGCAATCCGTCCGCCGCTGCTGCCGCGCACGATATTGGTCTCGACCACCACGTCGGACGCGCCGCCGATCATCACCAGATGCTCGACATTGTCGCGCCGGATCAGCACGAGCTGGCGCTGCCGGTCGAGGTCATGGATATCGACCACCCCGAGGCGCGGTTGCCGGGCGCGGCCACCGCCCTGCCCTCCTATCCTGAGTCGCCCGCCGGTGATGCGCCGCAGCAGGAAGGCGAAGAGCGCCACCAGAATCAGGACGATAGCGAATGCAATGATCCAGCGGAGGCCGGTCGAGAGTTCGAAGCCAAACAACGTCTGCAAGGTTTGCCTCATGTGCGACGGCGACAGCCCTTGGCGGACCGCAATTCCACCCAAGGTTCAACACGTTGGCTATAGCATAACGCCCGCAATTTCGGGAAACAGGGTTAGCACTTGGTTAATTTGGTTCACCGGATTCGTGAATCTTAACGCGAAATTAACCAAGCACCCGGCAATATTTTCCCAGTGGATCGACTGTCAGGACGGAATCGCTCCGCGGCTCCGATCACGGCCATCCCCTGAGAAAACGGGACAAACTCCATGTCTGGCAATGCCTTAGGCGCTGGCGGAAACCTGATGCAGGCGTTGAAGACGCGTATGCACTGGCACCAGTCCCGGCAAAAAGTGCTGTCCGAGAATGTCGCCAACGCCGACAGCCCCGGATTCCGCCCGATGGATCTCAAGGCGCCGGCCATCGGCACGGCTTCGTCCGGCGTCTCGCTGGCCCAGACCTCTGCCGGCCATATGGGCCCCTCCGGACAGCGCAATGGATTCGATACCGCCAAGGCACCCCGCTTCGAGGTCACTCCCAACGGCAACGGCGTCAATCTCGAGGACGAGATGATGAAGGTGGCCCAGAACCAGTCCGACTATCAGCTCGCCGCCTCGCTCTACAGCAAGGGCCTCGGACTGATGAAGATCGCGATCGGTAAGGGCCGCTAAGGCAGCGGACGCAGGAGCAGCAGCCTCATGGATCTTCTCAAGAGCATCGCGGTGGCGACATCGGGCCTGCGCAGCCAGTCCGGCCGCATGCGGATCATCGCCGAGAACCTGGCCAACGCCGATTCGGGACCGGATCGCGCCGGCGTCGATCCCTACCGCCGCAAGATTCCGACGTTCCAGCGGCGGGTCGACCGTGAGCTCGAAGCCCAGGTCGTCGATCTCGGCCGCGTCCAGCGTGACCAAAGCGCCTTCCGGACGAAATTCGAGCCCGGCAACCCCGCAGCCGACGCCACCGGCAATGTCAGCATGCCGAACGTGAACTCGCTGGTCGAGACCATGGACATGCGCGAGGCACAGCGCAGCTACGAGGCCAATCTCAACCTGATCTCCTCCACGCGCCGGATGATCCAGCGCACCATCGACATCCTGCGCGTCTGATCGGCGCCAGCGGAACGGAACCTCGCACCATGGCCACATCCAGCTTCGCCGCCGGCGCTTACGCCTCGACGCAGGGTCTCGGCGCCGGCAACCTGATGCGCAAGCCGCTCGGTGCGGCCGCCGGCGCCAGCGCGGGCATGCCGGATTTCTCCTCGCTGATCGGCAAGGCGCTGGAAGCAACCGCCGATGCCGGCCGCAAGAGCGACATCCAGACCGCAAGCGTGGCCGCCGGCCGCTCCGATATCGTCGATGTCGTCACGGCCGTCGCGGAAAGCGAGGCCGCGATCGAAACGCTGGTTGCGGTTCGCGACCGCGTGATTGCAGCGTATGAGGAAATCATGCGGATGCCGGTCTGATTCCCGGCTCGATCAGGACGCAAACCATGACCTCAGGCGCCATCCTCGACGTCGCGCGCGACGGCATCGTCGTCTTCCTCAAGGCCGGCGGCCCGCTGATGATGGTCGCGCTCGGGGTCGGCCTCGCCGTCTCGCTCGTCCAGGCCCTGACGCAGATTCAGGAGCAGACCCTGATCTTCGTCCCCAAGATCGTTGCGGTCTTTGCCGCCATGATGCTGTTTCTGCCGTTCATGGGCGATGCGCTTGCAGGCTATATGGGGCGGGTCGCCGTCCGAATCGCCACGGGCGAATGAACCTTACGCTGCCGCGACCGGCTCTGGGGCTGCCGCAGTGGCGTCCCGAGTGGCGCAGGGGCCCAGCCGGCACGATGCAGATCGCGATCCTGCCCGAGATCGGCGCGCTCTTCGTGCTCGTCTTCGCGCGTGTCGGCACCCTCGTGATGCTGATGCCCGGCATCGGCGAACGCTTCATCTTCTCACGCGCGCGTCTGTCGCTGGCCTTCTTCATCGCATTGATGATCGTCCCCATGGCGCGCACGATCATCACCCCGCCCGGCGACATGCCTGCGCTGGTCGGCCTTCTCATCAGCGAACTCCTGATCGGACTGACCATCGGGCTCAGCGTGCGCCTTGTGATGGCCTGCCTGCAGAGCGCCGGCGCGATCGTGGCCCAGACCATGGGCCTGGGTTTCGCGATGACGGTCGATCCGACCGGAGGCATGCAGAACCCGTCGATCGGCAACTTTCTGACGATGCTCGGCATCACGCTGATCCTGGTCACCGACCTCCATCACGTCGCCATCGCGGCGATTCATGAAAGCTATCGGCTCCTGCCGCCTGGCGGCTTTCCGGATGTCGGAGACATGATGACCCTGGCGATCCGTGCGGCGACGCAGGGCTTCGCCCTCGCCGTTCAGATTTCCGCGCCCTTCATCGTCTTCGGTCTGCTCTTCAATCTCGGGCTCGGCGTGCTGGCGCGGATGATGCCGCAGCTTCAGGTCTTCTTCCTCGCCGTGCCGGCCTCGATCCTCGGCGGCATGCTCGTGCTGCTCGCCGTCGTCGGCGTGATGATGGGCGTCTTCCTCGAGGATCTCGGCAACTTCCTTCGCCAGTTCACCGGCAACTGAGGAGCGGCGATGTCAGAGGACGCCGACAACGAGGACAGGACAGAAGACCCGACCCAGCGAAAGCTGGACCAGGCGATCGAGAAGGGCGACATCGCCCGCTCGCAGGAGATCGGCACCTTCTTCGTCCTTTGCGGTTTCACACTGGCGCTGCTGGTCGGAGCCGGCTGGTCGGCGAGCAGTGCGGCGCTTTCCCTGCGCTCCTTCCTGATGAACGCGCATCAGGTGCCTTCCAGCGGCGAGGCCTTCTTCAACGTCACCAAGCAGGGCGTGATGACGGGCTTCATGGCGCTCGGCCTGCCCTTCGCCTTCATCCTCTGCGCCGGGCTTGCCGGTGCGCTGATCCAGCACAAGCCGCTCTGGACCTTCGAGCCGCTGATGCCGAAATTCAGCCGGATCTCGCTGATGGCTGGGGCCAAGCGGATCTTTGGCAAGGAGGCCTGGGTCAATTTCGCCAAGGGCCTCGCCAAGATCCTGCTGATCGGCACCGCCGTCGGCCTGACGCTCTGGAAGGAGCACGACCGGCTCGAGAGCTTCGCGCAGATGAGTGTCGCCGCGATGCTGCCGGCGACGCTGTCGCTGACGATCAAGCTGATGGCGAGCGTGCTCGCGCTCTTTGCAGTGATCGCGATCGGCGACTTCGTCTATCAGCGCTTCAGCTGGTACCAGCGTCAGCGCATGACCAAGCAGGAGCTCAAGGAGGAGTTCAAGAACTCCGAAGGTAATCCCGAGGTCAAGGCGAAGCTGCGGCAGATCCGCGCGCAGCGGGTCAGGAAACGCATGATGGCCGCGGTGCCCAAGGCGACCGTGATCATCACCAACCCGACCCACTTCGCCGTCGCGCTGCAATACGAGCAGGGCATGGGCGCCCCGCTCTGCCTCGCCAAGGGCGTCGACGCGCTTGCCCTGAAGATCCGCGAGGTCGCGGGGGAGCATCGCGTGCCGATCGTCGAGAACCCGCCGCTGGCCCGCGCGCTCTATGCGACGGTCGATATCGACGAAGAAATTCCTGTCGAACACTATCAGGCCGTCGCCGAAGTCATCGGTTACGTCTTGCGCCTGAAGGGTAGGCGCGCCTAACTCGCAATCTGCGCGACCTGCGCGCTAAGCCCCTCGCTGGCGGCGAGGAGGCGTGAAACGGGACGGACCAGCCGCATGAGCGGAACCACGGCGACAACCGCGATCGATCGCTCCGACAAGCCAGGCCGTATCGGCCTGATCCTGCTTGTCGCCGGCTTGCTCGTCGGAGCCGCGATCGCGCTCGGCTTCATCGCCAATGAATGGGCGCAGCCGCTGATCCTGGGCCTGCTGGCCCTGCTTTCAGTGATCGGTGTCTTCGGCCTCTTTGCCTTTTCTATTGGCCTTGTTCAATTTTCGGGCCGCGCAGCGCGCAATGACCTGACCAAAGCCATCGTCGACAGCGCCGATGACGGCGTCGTCGTCACCGAGGGCGAGAACCGCATCGTCTACGCCAACGAAACCTATCTGGCGCTCGCCGGAGCCCGCGGAGCCAGCGACATCAAGCCGGTCGAACGCCTGTTTACCGGCCGCCCGGAGGTCTCGGAAGCGATCTACCGTTTGGCGACCGCCGCGCGCGAAGGCCGCCGGCTGGCGGAGGAAGTCCGGCTCGAGCCCGCCCTCAACGGTCGCGACACGGTCGGTTGGTATCGAATCCGGGTATCCCCCGTGCGCCGCGAGGGCAAGGCCGCCATGCTCTGGAGCGTCTCGGACGTGACGCCCGAGCGTGAGCGTCAGGAGAACGCCTTCCAGGAACTCCAGCACGCGATCGACTATCTCGATCACGCACCGGCCGGCTTCCTCTCGATCGACGCCGATGGCGAAGTGCCCTATCTCAATGCCACGCTCTCGGGCTGGCTCGACTATGACCTCGCCCGCTTCGGCTCGGGCGGACTGCATCTCGACGACATCGCAACCTCGAACGCGGCTGCCCTGATCCAGGCCATTCGCGGGCAGCCCGGCGATGTCCGCGTCGAGGTCCTCGATGTCGATCTGCGCCGGCGCAATGGCACGACCCTGCCGGTCAGGCTGCATCATCAGGTTGCCTTCGGCAGCGACAGCCGCGCTGGCCCCTCACGCACGCTCGTGCTCAACCGGACGACCGGCGAAGCCGGGTCCGACGGGCGCAGCGATGCCGAAGTGCGCTTTGCCCGCTTCTTCCACTCGACACCGATGGCGATCGCGACTGTCGACCGCAACGGCGCGATCCTGCGCTCCAACGCCGCCTTCACCCGGCTGACGCAGCAGGGCCGCCAGCCCGCGACAATCCAGGATCTCGTCGCGCCCGGCAGCCTCGACGAGGCGCTCGCAGCGACCATGGCCGGCAGCAGCGACATCGCCCCGCTCGATGCCAATCTCTCGGGCGAGGACGGACGTTCGGCCAAACTCTATCTCTCTCCGGTCGCAGCGACCGAGGACAGCGATGGTGAGCGCGCCATCGTCTATGCGCTGGAGACCACCTCCGAGCGCAAGCTCAAGGACAATATCGACCAGGCCCAGAAGATGCAGGCTGTCGGCCAGCTCGCCGGCGGCATCGCGCACGATTTCAACAACGTGCTGCAGGTCATCATCAACGCGTCCGAGTTCCTGCTCGCCAGCCACAAGCCGACCGACCCGTCCTTCCCGGACATCATGCAGATCAAGCAGAACGCCTACCGGGCGGCCTCGCTGGTCCGGCAGCTGCTCGCCTTCTCGCGCCGCCAGACGCTGCGCCCGCAGGTGCTCGAGCTCGGCGACGTGCTCTCCGATCTCTCGTTGATGCTGAAGCGCGTCGTCGCCGACAAGGTCTCGCTCGACATTCGCCAGGGCCGCGACCTCTGGTCGGTCAAGGCCGATCTCGGTCAGCTCGAACAGGTCATCGTCAATCTCGCGGTCAATGCGCGCGATGCCATGCAGGACGGCGGCAAGCTGCAGGTCCGCACGCGCAACGTCGCAGCGGAAGAATGCGCCGGGTTCGGCCATCAGGCCCTGCCCACCGCGGACTATGTCATGCTCGAAGTCGAAGACAGCGGCACCGGCATCCCGGCCGAACATCTCGACAAGATCTTCGAGCCCTTCTTCACCACCAAGGAGGTCGGCAAGGGCACGGGGCTCGGCCTTTCCATGGTCTATGGCATCGTCAAGCAGACCGGTGGCTTCGTCTTCGTCGATTCGACCCTCGGCAAGGGCACGACCTTCCGCATCTTCCTGCCTCGTCACGTGCCGACGGAAGAGGAGATCGCCGCCGACAACGCTGCCAAGGAAGCGCCCAAGAAGGTCGCAGCCGATCATACCGGCGCCGGCGTCATCCTGCTGGTCGAAGACGAGGACGCGGTGCGTGCGCTCAATGCCCGCATGCTGATCTCGCGCGGCTATACCGTGCACGAAGCGGCCTCGGGCGTGGAGGCGCTCGATATCTTCCTCAAGCATGACGGCAAGATCGACCTCGTCGTCTCCGACGTGGTCATGCCCGAGATGGACGGCCCGACCCTGCTTGGCGAGCTACGTCAGCGCAACCCGGCCACCAAGGTCGTCTTCGTCTCCGGCTACGCGGAGGAGGCCTTCCGCAAGAACCTGCCGGAAGGCGAGCAGTTCCACTTCCTGCCCAAGCCTTTCACGATGAAGCAGCTGGTCGAGACAGTGAAGGCCGCGATGAGCTGAGGCGCGAGGCCGCGCAGGTAGCGAGGCGCGGCGTCCACGAACGATGCGGGCAGCGCGATGTCGGACGGGAACTCACGCAGATACCTGATCCTGCTTCTCGCCCAAACCCTGTGTGCGATCGTCGTGCTCGCCAATGTGCGGGGCATTTTCCTCCTGCTGATCGACAATATCGGAACGATCATGACTGCCACTCGCGGCAGCGCGTTGCAGACCGCGCTCGCGGTCCTGATCGGCCAGGCCTGCTACTGGTGGCGCCTGCGTCATGTGACCATCCCCGCCACCTATGGCGGCCTGGTGATCGGCCACTTCGTCTCCTTCGCAGCCCGGATCGGCTTCATCTTCGGCGGCGCTCTGTTCTCGCTCTATTATCTCCGGCACGTCCCGGAGCTCGATCTTGGCTATCTCGATCTGAGCTGGCGCGGGGCGCTCCTCATCGCCGTCATCTTCGCGCTCTACTGCTACACCCTGGAGCTGGAGCGGCTCGGCAACGCGATGCAGATCCGGGCCATGCAAGCGAAGGGCGACAGCCGGGCTTGAACAGCTCTGCAGGGAGGCGATGAATGAGAACAAAAAAAGAACTTGAAGACAGGAACAAACCGTGACCATATTTGCTCACGGCGCACATTGAGAAGTGATCGCGCCCCTGCCATAAGGAGCGCACGTTGTGAATCAGGCAAATCTCCGGCTCGTGGAAGGCTCTTCGATGGACAAGGCTAAGGCGCTCGATGCGGCGCTCTCGCAGATCGAACGGGCTTTCGGCAAGGGCTCGATCATGCGCCTGGGCAAGAACCAGCAGGCGATCGAGATCGAGACCATCTCGACCGGCTCGCTCGGGCTCGATATCGCGCTCGGCGTCGGCGGCCTCCCCAGGGGCCGCGTCATCGAAATCTACGGACCAGAATCCTCCGGCAAGACCACGCTTGCGCTCCACACCATTGCCGAAGCCCAGAAGAAGGGCGGCGTTTGCGCCTTCGTCGATGCCGAGCACGCACTCGATCCGGTCTATGCCCGCAAGCTCGGCGTCAATCTCGACGACCTCCTGATCTCGCAGCCCGATACCGGCGAGCAGGCGCTCGAGATCACCGACACCCTGGTTCGCTCCGGCGCCATCGACGTGCTGGTGGTCGACTCCGTTGCGGCCCTCACGCCCCGCGCCGAGATCGAAGGCGAGATGGGCGATGTCCAGCCCGGCCTCCAGGCGCGCCTGATGAGCCAGGCCTTGCGCAAGCTCACCGCGTCGATCTCGCGCTCGAACTGCATGGTCATCTTCATCAACCAGATCCGCATGAAGATCGGCGTGATGTATGGCTCGCCCGAGACCACGACCGGCGGCAACGCCCTGAAATTCTACGCCTCCGTGCGCCTCGACATTCGCCGCGTCTCGACGCTGAAAGAGCGCGACGAGGCCACCGGCAACCAGGTCCGCGTCAAGGTCGTCAAGAACAAGGTGGCGCCGCCCTTCAAGCAGGTCGAGTTCGACATCATGTTCGGCGAGGGCATCTCGAAGGTTGGCGAACTGATCGACCTCGGCGTCAAGGCCGGGATGGTCGAGAAGGCCGGAGCCTGGTTCTCCTTCGACAGCCAGCGCCTCGGCCAGGGCCGCGAGAACGCCAAATCCTTCCTCAAGGCCAATCCGGACGTTGCGGCGCGCATCGAGGCCACGATCCGGCAGAATTCAGGCCTCGTTGCCGATCGCATCCTCGATGAGGCGACACCGACCGACGATGATCTCGACGAGGGCGACGCCTGAGCCTTATCTCCGCGCCAGCGGCAGGGTATTTTTGGCGGGCGGCCCTTCGGGGCCGCCCGTTTCTTTTATGCGCCAAGGCCTTGTCACGGGAATTCTGGACAGGTGCAAAGCCGCTGACTAGAACCGATCCCAACCAGCAGGCCCGCCCGGCCACCCATCCTGAAGCAGAGTTCGAATTGCGATGAGCGGCGTCAACGAAATCAGGTCCACCTTCCTCGATTATTTCAAGGCGAACGGCCATGAGGTGGTGCCATCGAGCCCGCTCGTGCCACGCAACGACCCGACGCTGATGTTCGCCAATTCAGGCATGGTGCAGTTCAAGAACGTCTTCACCGGACAGGAAAAGCGCTCCTACCAGCGCGCCACGTCGGCGCAGAAATGCGTGCGCGCCGGCGGCAAGCACAATGACCTCGACAATGTCGGCTACACCGCGCGCCACCACACCTTCTTCGAGATGCTGGGGAACTTCTCCTTCGGCGACTACTTCAAGGAGCAGGCGATCACCCACGCTTGGACGCTGGTCACGCGCGAGTTCGGCCTGCCCAAGGAAAAGCTGACCGTCACGGTCTATTCCGAGGATGACGAGGCGCACGCGCTCTGGAAGAAGATCGCCGGACTTTCGGATTCGAAGATCATCCGGATTCCGACCTCGGACAATTTCTGGCGCATGGGCGACACCGGCCCCTGCGGCCCCTGCTCCGAGATCTTCTACGACCATGGCGACCATATCCCCGGCGGCCCTCCAGGCTCGCCCGATGAGGACGGCGACCGCTTCATCGAGATCTGGAACCTCGTGTTCATGCAGTATGAGGAGGCCGCCGGCGGCATCCGCACCAATCTGCCGCGGCCCTCGATCGACACCGGCATGGGGCTGGAACGTGTCGCCGCCGTGCTTCAAGGCACGCATGACAATTACGAGATCGACCTCTTCGCGACCCTGATCCGCGCCATCGCGGACATGACATCGGTCTCGTCCGACGGACCGATGAAGGCGAGCCATCGTGTCATCGCCGACCACCTGCGCTGCTCTGCCTTCCTGATCGCCGACGGTGTTCTGCCCTCGAATGAAGGCCGCGGCTATGTCCTGCGCCGCATCATGCGTCGCGGCATGCGCMATGCCCAGCTGCTCGGCGCCAAGGAGCCGTTGCTTCACCGGCTCGTGCCGGTCCTGACCCGCGAGATGGGCCAGGCCTATCCCGAACTGCTGCGTGCAGAGGCCCTGATCACCGAGACCTTGAAGCTCGAGGAGACCCGTTTCCGCACCACGCTGGCACGCGGCCTCTCGATTCTCGACGACGCTGCCAAGGATCTCGGCGCCGGCCAGAAGCTGAAGGGCGATGTCGCCTTCACGCTCTACGATACCTATGGCTTCCCGCTCGACCTGACCCAGGATGCGCTCCGCGCCCGCGATATCGGCGTCGATCTCGACGGGTTCGACGCGGCGATGCAGCAGCAGAAGGCGAAGGCGCGCGCCGCCTGGTCCGGCACCGGCGAGGCTGCGACAGAAAAGCTCTGGTTCCCGCTGCGCGACCGCGTCGGCGCCACCGAGTTCCTCGGCTACGACACCGAGACGGCCGAGGGCGTTGTCACCGGACTGATCCGCGACAATGCGGAAGTCGAGAGCCTGAAGGCCGGCGACACCGGTTTCGTCGTGCTCAACCAGACCCCGTTCTATGGCGAGTCCGGCGGCCAGGTTGGCGATACCGGCACAATCACCGGGGCGGGCTTCGCCGCACAAGTTTCGGATGTGCAGAAGAAGCTCGGCGACATCTTCGCCCACGCGGTCAAGGTCACTTCGGGCGAAATCAAGCTCGGCACACCGGCTGAGCTTACAGTCGATCATGCGCGCCGGAGCACGATTCGCGCCAACCACTCCGCGACCCACCTGCTGCATGAGGCGCTCCGGCTCGTCCTTGGCGATCATGTCGCCCAGAAGGGCTCGCTGGTCTCGCCTGAGCGGCTCCGTTTCGATTTCTCGCACCCCAAGCCGATCTCCGAGGCGGAGCTGGCCCAGGTCGAGGATATCGCCAACGCAGCCGTGCTGCGGAACGAGCCGGTGGCGACCCACCTGATGAGCGTCGACGAAGCCATCGCTTCGGGGGCCCGCGCCTTGTTCGGTGAAAAATACGGCGATGAGGTCCGTGTCGTCTCGATGGGGACGACCGAGGCCGGCAAGGCCTTCTCGGTCGAGCTCTGCGGCGGCACCCATGTTTCGCGCACCGGCGATATCGGCATCGTCAGCATCGCCGGCGAAAGCGCGGTGGCAGCTGGCGTGCGCCGTCTCGAGGCGGTGACCGGCACGGAAGCCCGGCGTCAGCTCAACACCGATGCCAGGCGTCTGCGCGACCTCGCCAGCCTGCTCAAGGTCCCCGCGGCCGAAGCCGAGGCACGGCTCGCCGCCCTGGTCGAGGAGCGCCGCAAACTGGACCGCGAACTCACCGAGGCGCGCAAGAAGCTCGCCATGGGCGGCGGCGGCAGCGCCGAGGATCCGATCCTCGAGATTTCCGGCGCCAAGCTCCTGGCCCGCGCCGTCACCGGCGTCGAGATGAAGGATCTGAAGAGCCTCGCCGACGAAGCCAAGTCTCGCGTCGGCTCGGGCGTCGTCGCCATTGTCGGCGTCGCGGAGGACGGCAAGGCCGGCGTCGTCGTCGGTGTTACCGAGGATCTGACCTCGCGCTTCGACGCGGTGGCGCTGGTGCGCGCCGCCTCCGAGCAGCTCGGCGGCAAGGGCGGTGGCGGGCGCCGCGACATGGCGCAGGCCGGTGGCCCGGACGGCTCCAAGGCGCAGGCTGCGCTCGACGCCGTCGCAGCCGCGATGAGCTGACCGGGTTCGGACGACGGAGAAGACGGGGTGCAGTATCGTCTCGCCGCCACCATTGCTCTTGCCCTGGTGGCAGCGAGCGCCTCAGGCTTTGCCCAGCAGGTGCGCCCCCGCCCCGCCGCACCGGCCCAGCCCGTCCAGCCAACCCTGTCGGCCTCGCGTAGCGCGATGGCCGGCTCCATGTTGACGGTGTTCGCCAGCAAGGCGCCGGCACAATCACAGCTCGCCATCGCGCGCCCCAGCGATCCTGCTGAAGCGGCCATCGTCTCGGTCATTCTCGGCGCCGTGTCCGCAACCGCGATCACGACGCCCGGCGAGCCCGGCAGCTATGAACTCCGCCTCGTTCGCCAGGATTCCGGCAAGCCCGAGATCCTGGCCAGGCAGCCCCTGGCAACCACATCCCCTTCGGCGACCTTGTCGGCGCCGGACCGCGCCAAGGCCAAGACAAGCATCCCGGTTCGCGGGATCGGTCCCAATGGCGAGCGCGATCGCGTCGTCATCACGGCGCCTGATGCAGCCGTGGACGCGGCAGGCCCATCCTTCTATCCGGCAGAGAATGTCGAAGCGCTGCTGGAAGCACCGGACAAGCCGGGCAGCTATGAACTTCGCTATGTCATGAACGCACCGCTGAGCGGCCAGCGTATCCTCGCTCGCCGCCCCCTCACGATCGAGTAGCGATCATCCCGGCCGCGTGCCCAGGCATCGCGATCGGCGTTCTCAAGGCGAGCGATAGCGCGGAGCTCTCCGAGACGGCTCCGCAGTGAGTTTGCTGGTCATCCCGCAGAGCCCGCCCAACCGAGCGACCAGGTTCCCTTCGTCGAGGACGGATGTCGGCCGCAGCACGTGCGGATCACCCCGCTGACGTTACGCCAGCGGCTGACCTGGTCTGCACGGCACGACACGCTGTGTCGTCGCATGCACCTTGGCCTCGACAGCAAAAAGCGCCCGGATCGGGATCCGGGCGCTTCAACTCATTCACTCAGGATCGCAGAGCTCAGGCAGACATCGCCTTGCGCATGTTCTCGCTGACCTTCTCGAGGAAGCCGGTGGTCGAGAGGAACTTCTGGTCGGGACCGACCAGCAGCGCCAGATCCTTGGTCATGTCGCCAGCCTCGACAGTGTCGACCGTGACCTTCTCGAGCAGCGTCGCGAACTTGGCGAGTTCGGCATTGTTGTCGAGCTTGGCGCGGTGGCTGAGGCCACGCGTCCAGGCAAAGATCGAGGCGATCGAGTTGGTCGAGGTCTCCCTGCCCTTCTGATGCTCGCGATAATGGCGCGTCACCGTGCCGTGCGCGGCTTCAGCCTCGACGGTCTTGCCATCCGGCGTCATCAGCACCGAGGTCATCAGGCCGAGCGAACCAAAACCCTGGGCCACGGTGTCGGACTGCACGTCGCCATCGTAGTTCTTGCAGGCCCAGACATAGCCGCCCGACCACTTCATCGCCGAAGCGACCATGTCGTCGATCAGACGGTGCTCATAGGTGATTCCGAGCTTGTCGAATTCGGCCTTGAACTCGGCCTGGTAGATCTCCTCGAAGATATCCTTGAAGCGGCCGTCATAGGTCTTGAGGATGGTGTTCTTGGTCGAGAGATAGACCGGGTACTTGCGGATCAGGCCGTAGTTCAGCGAAGCGCGTGCGAAATCCCTGATCGAATCGTCGAGATTGTACATCGCCATGGCGACGCCGGCGTCCGGAGCCTTGAAGACCTCCTTCTCGATCACGGCGCCATCATCTCCGACGAACTTGATCGAGAGCGTGCCCTTGCCGGGGAACTTGAAATCGGTGGCGCGGTACTGGTCGCCATAGGCGTGGCGGCCGATGACGATCGGCTGCGTCCAGCCCGGCACGAGGCGCGGCACGTTCTTGCAGATGATCGGCTCGCGGAAGATCACGCCGCCGAGAATGTTGCGGATCGTGCCATTCGGCGACTTCCACATCTGCTTGAGATTGAACTCCTTCACCCGGCCCTCGTCCGGGGTGATGGTGGCGCACTTCACCGCGACGCCATGCTTCTTGGTGGCGTTGGCGGCATCGATCGTGACCTGGTCATTGGTCGCGTCGCGGTTCTCGACGGACAGGTCGTAATAATCCAGCTCGAGGTCGAGATAGGGGAAGATCAGCGTGTCTTTGATCTTCTGCCAGATGATGCGGGTCATCTCGTCGCCGTCCATGTCGACGACGGGATTGGCGACCTTGATCTTGCTCATGTGATTTCGACCCCTGCTGCTGGCCAGTCTGGAACGTTTCCGGGCTGCAGCCATAGCTCCGCAGCCCGCCCGCGCGCTTCCTAGCGGGTTACGTGCCACTGGGGAAGCACGGCTTTTGGTCGAGTTGCCCAAGCCTCATGCCGCACTGCCTTCATGCTGCACTGCCGCAAAAACTGCACCTTCCCGTTCTAACTTCGATTTGAGATCGCCGCCGAGGAAGAATGCCGACTTTGTATCACCATCGCTGCAGTATTCGTGCTGGCCGGTCCATCGGGGCTCGGGCCGGCATCGTTGCCCTCCTGCTCGTCACGGGCTGGGCGGCGAAGGCCAATGACGACGGTGCCTACAGCCCGCGCTTCCCCATTCCCAAACCTATCCTCACCCACGAAGTGCCTGACGACGCGGTCGAACCACAGGCTCAAGAGGCGCAGGACGATCTGGACGCCGTGCCGTTCGATCCGGCTCTGAGCGCGCGCGCAAACTGGCCCGCCACGCCGAAGGCCAACCGGCAGTTGCCTAGGGAAATCCCGCTCAGCGTCATTCGCCAGGGCTTTTCGACACGTGGCCCGACAGGGTCTGCGCCCGAACGGAGCGTCGGCCTCCAGCTCGGCGCCGACACGTTCTCGATCTCGACCAAGCTGRTCGCACCGCCCGGGCACGAGCAGGTCGGCGACGCACGCATCGACTGGAAATTGGCCCGGCCTGTCGCCAACAAGGGGCCCGGCTTCATCTGGACGATCTCGACGGGAGGCGGCAGCAGCACGGCGGGAAAACCCGAGCAGAACGCCAGTCTGCTGGTCGGGTTCCGCCACCAGCTCTTTCAGTACCTGACCATGAGCTCGCAGCTCTCCATGGCCGGCAGCTACGTCTTCGCTCCCGATGGTGGCCCGCACTCGACGCTTGTGCCGGAGGTCAAGTTGAGCGCCGATCTCGCAGCTCTGGCGAATCTCTCCTGGGAGGCCTCGCTCGATCTGGCGCTGGCACGTCAGATGCCGCTCGTCGCGAGCCAGTACGAGACGCGCGGCACCGCCCTGCTGCGCCTGAAATACAGCCTCGAATGAAGGGACCCTGCTCTGCCTTTGCCGGCCTTCCGTGATCGCCCCGGTCGCTCTAGCCTTTAGGCATGACAGATACTCCCGTTCCCAAATTCGCTCTCGTAACCGGCGGCACACGCGGCATCGGCGCAGGCGCTGCGCTTGCGCTCGCCCAGTCCGGCTACGAGGTCATCGCCACCGGCCTCACCGATGATGAGGTCGCGGCGTCCCCGCCTCACCCCACGATCCGTCACGCCAAGCTCGATGTGACCAGGGATGATCAGGTCGCGGCCATCGTCGCGCTCTGCCCCCGTATCGATGCGCTGGTGAACTGCGCCGGGATGATCCAGCGCGGCGGCAAGGAATTCGAGATCGAAGCCTTTCGCCTGACGATCGAGGTCAACCTCACCGGTTCGATGCGGATGTGCGTGGCGGCCAAGGACAAGCTCGCCGCCAATGGCGGGGCGATCGTCAACATCGCCTCCATGCTGACTTTCCACGGCTCGCCCTTCGCCCCGGGCTACTCCGCATCGAAGGGCGGCATCGGCCAGCTCACCAAGTCGCTCGCGGCCGCCTGGGCACCTGAAGGCATCCGCGTCAACGCCGTCGCTCCCGGCTGGATCGCGACCGAGTTGACCAGGCCCCTGGTCGAGGATGCTGCCCGTTCGGCGCCGATCCTGGCGCGTACACCACAGGGTCGCTGGGGCRARCCSRGCGATGTCGGCGGCGCCATCGCCTTCCTGCTCTCGGATGCGGCCAAGTTCGTGACAGGTGCCATCCTGCCCGTCGATGGCGGGTATCTCGCCATCTGACGCCATCCACATCAACACCAAAAACGCCAAACACGGCAACGGCATGCAACCGCTTCCGGAATCACTCCGGCAACGACTTGAATCAAGATCTCAGGCAGGAAACGCCATGACCAACCCGAACCCCATGCCAGTCGAGGCGAGCGCCGAGGACCGCTGGACGCCCTATCGCCACCCTCAGCCGAAGGATTCCCCACCCGAACTGATCGTGCCCAATGTCATTCCAACCGACGAGCGGGTCTGGGTGCCGGTCGATGACAATGTCTGGTTCCGTCCGCTGCTCTTCTGCGTGACGCGCGGATACTGGATGAACCTCCTGAAGGTACGCCGCGCCGGCGTGCTCTCGCGCCACCGCCACCCCCTGCCCGTGCACGGCTATGTCCTCAAGGGAAAGTGGCGCTACCTGGAGCACGACTGGGTGGCGACCGAAGGGTCCTATGTCTACGAGGCGCCGGGCGAGACCCATACGCTCGTCGTCGACCCTGACGTCGAAGAGATGATCACCATGTTCCAGGTCAATGGCGCGATGATCTATGTCGATCCCGACGGCAAGTGCCTGGGCTATGACGACGTCTTCACCCGCCTCGACAAATGCCGCGCGCATTACGCGGGCAACGGGCTCGGAGCGGATTACGCGGACCAGTTCATTCGCTGACGACCAGTTTCCGTGCCGGATCGACACGCGTCGGTTCGGCAGCACGGACGAATCCTAAACGGTCTCTCGGCTAGTTCCGGTCAAACCGACCGAAGCCTATGCCACCTCTGGAGAACCGTTCATGCGCGCCGTCCTCGCCCTGCTGATGTGGATGTCGGCGGCCGGCCTCCCCTCGCCAGCCGACGCGCAATCGGACTTCTATACGGCGACGTCTGCCGAGATCGCCGGAGGGCGCCCCGGAACGCTGATCCGGACCGAGATTCTGAACGGAACGCCCGAGGGCGCCAGCGCCTACCGGATGCTCTATCGCTCGGTCGGCCTCGACGGGCGGCCGATCGCCGTGTCCGGTGTTGCGATCGTCCCGCCCGGCCCCGGTCCGGCCGAGGGACGCCCCGTCGTCGCCTGGGCGCACCCGACGACCGGGGTCCAGCCGCAATGCGGACCGTCGCGCTCCGGCGGTATCTTCCAATCCATTCAGGGCCTGCGTCCGATGCTCGCGCGTGGCTACATCGTCACGGCGACGGACTATCCGGGCCTGGGCGCACCGGGGGTCCATCCTTATCTGGTCGGCGCCAGCGCGGCCCGCTCCGTAATCGACTCGGTGCGCGCGACCGGCCAGCTCCCCAATGCCTCCGCCGGGCGGCGCTTCACCGTCTGGGGCCACTCCCAGGGTGGGCACGCGGCGCTGTTCACCGGCATCCTGGCGAAGCGCCTGGCGCCCGAACTCGACCTCGTCGGTGTCGCCGCCGCAGCGCCTGCGACCGAACTCGCCACATTGCTGTCCGACGACATCGACACGGATGGCGGCCGGAACCTGACGGCAATGACCCTGTGGTCCTGGACGCGTGTCTACAAGGCGCCCCTGAACAAGATCGTGAGTTCGGGCGCGATTCCGGTGGTCGATCAGTTGGCCGCAGATTGCCTGGAGAGCCTGACGGACATCTTCAGCAGGCTGCGCCCGACCAAGGCGCTGGAGCGCCGCTTCCTCGTCGACAACGCCTTTGCTGAGCAGCAGCCTTGGCGCGCGCTTCTCAGCCGCAATACCCCCGGTCTCCTGCCGCGCAGCGTCCCGGTCTATATCGCGCAGGGCACGAGCGACACGCTCGTCCGGCCCCAGGTGACACGCGACTACGCAGACAAGCTTTGTCGCGCCGGCAGCGCGGTGCAATTCGATGCGTTGCCGGGCGTCGGCCATCTCCTGGCTGCGCGAGACAGCGCCGACGCGGCGATCGCCTGGATGGATCAGCGCTTCAAGGGCGTGACGCCGCCGAGCGTTTGCGCCCTGTCGCAGTAAGGGTCTCGCTGCAACCGCTCGGTCCTGATCGGACCGGCGGCAGGTTCGAAGGCCATTGCATCGGCCGGAAAAGTGGATTGCGGCTTTCGGGAAGGCCGATGCAAACACAAAGGGTTAGATCATCGGACCGGATACGATTTCTGGTCCGAGGATCTAACGCCCGAGCTTGGCGAGCTCGACCGCCGCCCGCAGCTCGATATGAGCCAGCACATCGTCGAGGCGCGGATCATCGGTGGTCTCGCGCCGCAACGAGAGCGTCGTCTTGAGGCGTTCCAGCTCGGCGATCTGGACGCGGCCGGAGAGGAGCGCAGCCTTCAGCCTGTCGAGCCCGTCGAGCAGGTCATGCCCGCGCCGTGCCTGACGCTTCTTGCGCTCCTGCGCATCGCCTTCGGCCTGGACCGCGAGCAGGAGATCGAGCGACCCCGCATTGCTGACCGTGCTGCCCTGTGCCGCCGTCGCGGATTCGCGGCCGGGCAAAGAGAACGACGCCGCGCCGGCCCGCCGGGTCTGGCTGGCCGAGCCTGCCCCGATAACGGGCGTGCGCGGGTCGATACGGATCATGACGGCCTCGGTTGACGATGCGCCAAGCCTTGGACCCGCATGGTTAACAAGCGGTAAATCGCCCGGCAAAAACTGCCGATCCGGCAGGAACGACATAGCGACAACGGCAAGCGCCAGACAGAGCCTACCTCACAACAGGCTGGCAAATAAGGGTTTTCATGAAATCGGCAGTTGGCACGCCCCTCGCAAGGCATGAGCCGCTACTGTCTCATTCCCGCCGGTGCCCTATGGTTCGCCTGCCCTCCCTGAAACGCCTTGTGACGCCGCTGGCCGCGCTGCTGGCCATCGGCCTGTCCTGGGCGGCCGAGCCGGCGCAGGCGCTCTCCCGCATCAAGGATCTCGCCGCCGTCGAAGGCGTGCGCAGCAACCAGATCCTCGGCTATGGCATCGTCGTCGGCCTCAATGGCACCGGCGACACGCTGAACAATACGCCCTTCACCAAGCAGTCGCTGCAGGCGATGCTGGAGCGGCTCGGCGTCAATACGCGCGGCGCCAATATGCGCACCGCCAATGTCGCCGCCGTGATGGTGACCGCGAACCTGCCGCCCTTCGCCACCCAGGGCACGCGCCTCGATGTCACGGTCTCGGCACTGGGTGACTCCAAGTCGCTTCAGGGCGGCACCCTGCTCGCAACGCCGCTGCTCGGCGCCGATGGCGAGGTCTACGCCGTCTCGCAGGGGCCGGTCGCAATCTCCGGCTTCTCGGCCGAGGGCGACGCCGCCAAGATCACTCGCGGCGTGCCGACGGTCGGCCGCATCGCCAATGGCGGCCTGGTCGAACGCGAGATCGACTTCGCGCTGAACAAGCTGAAGACGCTGCGGCTGTCGCTGCGCAACCCGGACTTCACGACGGCGCGCCGCGTCGCCGCTGCGATCAATGATTTCCTCGGCGGCGATGCGGCAGAGCCGACCGATCCCTCGACTGTCGTGCTGCAGATCCCCCCGCGCTTCCAGGGCAACATGATCCGCATGCTGACCGAGATCGAACAGCTGCGGGTCGAGCCCGACCAGCTCGCCCGCATCGTCATCGACGAACGCTCCGGCATCATCGTCATGGGCAAGGACGTCCGCGTCTCCACCGTCGCCGTCGCGCAGGGCAACCTGACCGTGACGATCAGCGAGCAGCCGGAAGTCAGCCAGCCCGAGCCTTTCGCCCGCGGCCGCACCACCGTCGTGCCCCGCACCAACGTCAAGGTCGACACCGAAGGCGGCAACAAGCTCGCCCTCGTCAAGGAGAGCGTGACGCTCGCCGAGCTCGTCGACGGACTGAACGCCCTCGGAATCGGCCCGCGCGACATGATCTCCATCCTTCAGGCGATCAAGGCCGCCGGCGCCCTCCAGGCAGAAATCGAGGTGATGTAATGACCGCCGCACTCGCCCTCCCCGCTGCGAAACTGGCGCTCGGCGTTGCCGGAAGCCTCGTCAGCGGCCTGGCAAACGCTCTCGATCCCGCCAAGGCGAAGGCCAAGAAGCAGGCCGACGAGTTCGAGACCGTCTTCCTCGAACAGGTCACGGACAAACTGATGGCCTCCAGCGAGACCGAGGGACCGCTCGGCGAGAACGGCACCGGCGGTGGCGTCTATCGCTCGATGCTGACCCAGGAATATGCCCGCAATCTGCAGCGCGCCGGTGGCATCGGCCTGTCCGATCCGATCATGCGCAGCCTGCTGCAGGTTCAGGAACAGGCCACCGCGGCGATGACTACCGGAGCTGCACGTGTCGCTGGCTAGGCGTGTACTGGACGAGCGGCCGCGGATCGCAAGCGCTCTCGAAGCGCAGGCGCTGATCGAAGCCGTGCTGGAGACGCTCGGGGCCCTGTCCCATGTCGTTGGCGAGGAAACCGAACTGGTCCGCGCCGGCAAATTGTCGGACGCAATGGAACGCGAACCGCGAAAGACCGAGCTTGCCGGCATCTATATGCGCGGCGTCGAGCAGGTGAAGCTGAATGCGGTGGCATTGGCGCGCTTCGTCCCCGATCAGGTCAAGCGCCTGAAGGCCGCCCATGTCGCATTCCAGGACCTGATCGAGATCAACCAGATCGTGCTTGCCACCGCGCGAGCCGTCTCGGAATCGATCGTCCGCGATCTCGCCTTCGAGGCAAACCGTCCGATGCGGGCCGCCGGCTACGGACCGACGGCAACTGTGGGAGCCGGCGCCTTTGTYCGCCCGAACTCCGGGCCGCTCGTGATCTCCCGCAGTCTCTGAGCCACGGGGAGCCAGCGTGCCAGGGGGGAGGCGGCGGCTGCCACGGCAATCGTCAAAATTTACCTAATCTCCTTACGGAAGATTCAATCTTCGCGGTCATTGTCGATATGATGCGAAGGGTGCGGCTTGGCCGCGCCTTTCGTACGACGGCCGCGAGGGGTGGCTGTTATCCGACTCCAGAAGGAGTGAGCGATGGATTTCGGGGCCTCGACGAGGGCGACAGCGGTCGGCGCMTATCACGTGACCGCCAGAAGCGATGCCGCCGCGACCAAGGGGAGCATCCCGGTCGAACTGCCGGCGGCGCAAACCGTCCAGTCGGCAACAGCGGGTGAAGCGGTCCAGCTCGATCTGCAGGCCCGCTCTGAACAAGCGCGGCGCGACGACGCCATGGCAAAGCAGAACGCCACCACGGACAGGCAGGCGGCGCGCCAGCGCGAACAGGATCTGCGCGATCTCATCGAGCGTCGCATCGTGATCGAGCCGCGCACCCGCGAAGTTGTCATCCAGAAGAAGAACAGGGTGACCGGCGAGACCGTTTCGCAACTGCCTGACGAGACGCTGCTCCGGCTGCGCATCTATTCACGTGAACTCGCCGAGAAAGCCCGGCTCGCCGACGAAACCAGCGCGCAGCATTATGTCGAGCGCACCGCCTGACAAGGGCTGCCTTCCCGAATTTGTATCCCAGCCGCCCGCTCCCGCGGGCGGTTTGCGTTTGGGCCGATGGAACCCAGCCACCGTCTTATCGCGCGCTTAACCATGCAGTGGCTTTGCCMAATCTGACGGCAATTCGACCGCTGAAATTTACCACTCGTTACGGGTTGGCGACCGAGTGTCCTCGGGTCGCGGCCAGAAGGCCATGACGCCAGAATGGCACCATACCAGAAGGTATAACGACTATGGCTATTACGCTCTCTTCGGCTGTCCGCAATTCGGTCGCCACTCTCCAGCAGACCGCTGCCGCCGCCCAGGCCACCCAGTATAAGCTGGCCACCGGCAAGAAGGTGAACACCGCGGTCGACAACCCGGTCAATTATTTCACCGCCCAGTCGTTGAACGAGCGCTCGGGACAGCTCAAAGGTCTGCTCGACGGCATCTCGAACGGCATCCAGACCATTCAGGCTGCCTCCAAGGGCATCGATGGCATCACCAAACTGGTCTCGTCGCTGCAGTCCACTGTGAAGCAGGCCCAGGCCGACGCCGCTCAGAACCGTCCGACCGTCGTCGGCACCGGCACCACGCTCGCCGGCGCAGCAGAAGCTGTTGCGACGAGCAAGAGCTTGAAGGATATCGCACTCGACAAGCGCATCGGCAGCGCCGGCGATACGGCGGTCTCTGCAGCCACTGCCGGCAGCGCCGGCGACCTGGGTGTTGACACCACGGCCGCTCCCTCGCTGACCATCCAGCTCACCACTGGCACGCCAGCCTCCCCAACTTCGACGACCAACGTTTCGATCGCCCTGACGGCCAACACGGCAATGCTGCCTTCGGTCTAGCAGCGGCTGATCGCACCACCGGCGGCGTCTCATCTGGCGTGACTTCGGCGGTTCGCTCGAACCTCATCCAGCAGTACAACGACCTGCGCACGCAGATCGATGAACTCGCCAAGGATTCAGGTTTCAACGGCGTCAACCTGCTGGCCGGTGACAAGGTCTCGATCCAGTTCAACGAGAAGACCGGCAAGAACCAGTCCAAGCTGGAGATTCAGGGCTCGACGCTGACCTCCGACAACCTTGGCATCGTCCAGGCCGGCAACACCCAACTCGCCGGCTTCACCAACTTCCAGAACGACGCCGATCTGGAAGGCGCAACCAAGGCCCTGACCGGCGCCTTGACCTCGCTGAAGTCGCTTGCTTCGGGCTTTGGTGCAAACCTCTCGGTGGCGCAGACCCGCCAGGACTTCACCAAGGACCTCGCCGGCGTGCTGGCGGCTGGTGCCGATAGCCTCGTCAATGCCGATGCCAACGAAGAGGCCGCCAACCTGCTCTCGCTGCAGACCCGTCAGCAGCTCTCGCAGACCGCCCTCTCCATGGCCTCGCAGGGCGACCAGGCGGTCCTGCGCCTGTTCTGATCCTTCGTCCGCAGAAGCGGGCTCGCCCACAGAATGTGGGCCGAAGACAAAAAGAGGCGGAGCGAAAGCTCCGCCTCTTTTGCATTTGACGGACGGCATGAGGAGCACGCCGCATCCCTCGTTTAACCATTTGTTATCCCTAACAAGGGATTATCGGCCCAGAAAATTTGGCTCAGCGCCGAATCGCGCGTTCCAGGGGACCGAAGATGGCGAATACGATTCTTTCCAGCGGCGTGCGCAACAACCTCCTGACGCTTCAGCAGACCACCGCGCAGCAGAGCGTCATCCAGAATCGCCTCGCCACCGGCAAGAAGGTCAACTCGGCCATCGACAACCCGGTGAACTACTTCACCTCGGCCTCGCTGAACGACCGCTCCAGCCAGCTCACCGGCCTGCTCGACGGCATCTCCAACGGCATCCAGACCATTCAGTCGGCATCCAAGGGTATCGACGGCGTCACCAAGCTGGTGCAGTCGCTGCAATCGACGGTGAAGCAGGCCCAGGCCGACGCGGCCCAAAACCGCCCGACCAAGGCCGGCACGGCTCTCGCCAACGCTACCGAAGCGGCTGTGACCAGCAAGAGCCTCAAGGATATCGCGCTCGACAAGCGTATTGGCAGCGCCGGCGATACGGCTGTTTCCACCGCGACCCCCGCCTCCGCCGGCGACCTCGGCATCGACACGACAGCAACGCCGTCGCTCGGCATTTCGATCACCGTCGGCACCACCACCTACACAGCCTCCTTTGCGTCCGCGAACACGACTGTCCGGGATGTCGTTAACGAGATCAACAAGTCCGGGCTTGCCACAGCCTTCGTCGACGAGAAGGGCCAGCTCAACGTCAAGGGCACCGGCTCCGAGACCGTCGCCTTTGGTTTCGGCTCGGGCGCTAACGGTGGTGCTGCAATCACCGATGCCCAGGCAGGCGGAGACAACGCCGCGATCGGCTTCAGCGCGCTGGATGCCGTCGTCGGCACCTCGACGATCACCTCGTCGAACGTCACCTCGGCCGTCCGCTCGAACCTGATCCAGCAGTTCAACGACCTGCGCGACCAGATCGACAAGCTCGCCAAGGATTCGAGCTATAACGGCATCAACCTGCTCGCAGGCGACCGCCTCTCGATCGTCTTCAACGAGAAGACCGGCACGAACCAGACCAAGCTGGAAATCCAGGGTTCGACCCTGAGCGCCGCCAATCTCGGCATCGACCAGGCCGTCAACACCCAGCTGGCTGGCTTCGTCAACTTCCAGAACGACCTCGACCTGGAGAAGGCGACCCAGTCCCTGACCGGCGCCCTGACCTCGCTGAAGTCGCTGGCCTCGACGCTCGGCTCGAACCTTTCGGTCGCCCAGACCCGTCAGGACTTCACCAAGGAGCTAGTGAATACGCTGAAGATCGGTGCCGACAATCTCGTCCTTGCCGATCCGAACGAGGAAGGCGCAAGCCTGCTGGCACTGAACACGCGCCAGCAGCTTTCGCAGACCGCGCTCTCGCTGGCCAACCAGGCCGACCAGGGCGTGCTCCGGCTCTTCGGCTGATCGCGCCGAAGCACCCGACCTCCCCTCCCAAAAGCCAGAAGGCAGGATCGTCATGGCTCTCAAAGTCGAGCTCAAGCCGAACGAGCGCATCATCATCGGCCAGGTGGTGATCCGCAACGACGAGCAGCGCACGCGCTTCTTCATCGAAGGCGAGGCGCCGATCCTGCGCGAGAAGGACATCCTCACAGCTACCACCGCCAACACGCCGGCGAAGAAGATCTATCTCGCCATCCAGCTGATGTATCTGGCGCAGGATCCGACGCATGAGCACGAGACCTATTTCGCGCTCGTCCGCGATTTCATGAAGGCTGCCCCGAGTTCCCTGCCGCATATGACCGAGATCAATAACCGCATCTTAAGCGGCGATCTGTACAAAGCCCTGAAGGCAGCAAAGCAGCTGATCGCCTACGAAGCGGAACTCATCGAGAATGCAACACGGGTTTAACGCGTACGCCTCTGCCGCCAGGACTGCCCAGTCTGCCGTCTCCCCTCGCGAACTCGAAGCATCCCTGCTCCTGAAAGCCGCCGTCCGGCTTCAGTCCGTTGCCGATGACTGGCTCGGTCGCCAGCGCGAGCTCGACGATGCCCTGAACTACAACCGCAAGCTCTGGACCCTGCTGGTTTCTGCGGTGATCGCCGAGGACAACCCGCTGCCGGTCGAGATCAAGCGCAACATCCTCGGCCTCGCCAACTTCATCTTCAACCAGACCTTCCGCATCTCCGCCAACCCGGTCCCGGAATCCCTGACCGTGCTGATCGGCATCAACCGCGACATCGCCGCCGGCCTGCGCGGGCGCTGATCCGACGGCCCTTGCGTCCGACACCGACCAAACCCTCAAACGAAAACGGCGCCAGTTTCTGGCGCCGTTTTCGTTTTCACCAAGTCTCGGCTGGGTCAGATGTAGTTCGTCAGCGTCAGCTTCGAGAGAATCGCGGTCGTCTGGTAGCTCGCCTGCAGGCGTGTCTGTAGTGCCAGGATCTGCGTTGCAACCTCCTCGGTCGTGACCTCCTCGACCCCGGCGAGCGTCGTCGTCAGATAATTCTGGGTGGCGGTGTGGCGCTCCTTGGCGCTCGCCATCGCCTTCTGGGCCGTCCCGAGTTCGACGATGATCTCGGCCGGCTTCTGCACGCCGGTGCCGTAGCCGATCGTATTGCTGACGCGTTCGGCCAGGGCCTCGTAACGCCCCTTCGAGTTGGGATCGCCGGCCGGGAAGGTCTCGGCCGCGAATACGGCAAACTGCGCCAGCCCGACCTTGAAGGCCTCCTCATTGGCGCGTGCGCCTATGGCGACGGTCTCGCTCTGATCGACCTGCACCGTCGTCGTCGCGCGCGCCGAGCCCGGCGCATCGTCGCCCTGGTACCAGATCACCGTATTCGCCGGTGTTCCAGGCGCCGGCGCAGCCGTCGCGGTGGCGAAGGGCGGCCCCGGCACCCGCACCGGCGGATTGCTGGAACTGCCATCGAAGAAGTTCTTGGCCGCGACCTGGGCCGACGAGGCCGACAGCGTCGTCTGAGCCTCCTTGCCGAAGGCGGCCGAAACCGAAGCGCGCAGATTGGCAGCCGTGGCATTGACGTCGGCACCGATCTCGAACGTGTCCGTCGCGCTGCCATTGCTCCCGGCCGCCCGCGCCGTCAGGACGATCTCTTTCTGGGTGCCATCGGGCAGATCGACCTTGAAGCGCAAGGTGTCACCGGGCTGCGGCTGAGCCGCGACATTCACGGAGACATCGGCCGGCGGACCCGCAGTATAGGTCGGGACCAATCCCGCCGATGTCGTGGTGGCGGATTTCAGCTTGAAGCCGTAATTGGGATTGCCCGCCTCTTCCGCGATTGTCGCCGTCGTGCCGGCGCCACCTGCCGTGAGGCGCCCGAGCCCGGTCAGGCCGAGATCGGCTTCCTTGCGCTCGGCGATCAGCTGCTTCAGCCCGGCGCGGCCGGCGCCGTCCCCATCCATGATCAGGGAATAGCTGACCACCGGCTCGGTATCCGAGGTCCGCCCCGAGAACAGATAGCGCCCGCCGACATTGGTGTTGAGCAGGTCGAGCGCCTGCTTGAACTTTTCCTCGGCCAGAACCTGCGGCGCCGAACGGCCGCTGGCGCTCTCGACATAGCTGCCCGGACGCGCGTCGTTCTTGGTTTCGGCCGTCAGCTTGGCAAACCCCTCGACCGCCTTGGTCGAGAGCTTGAGATTGACGTCGGCAAGCTGGATTCCGGAGAGCCAGGAATCGAGCGAGGCCTTCTTGGCGTTGAGGTCGAGGCTGGTGCGCCGCTCGATCCCGAGATCGCCGTAGCTGGTGACCTTCTTGCCCGTATCGAGCTGGCGCTGAAGATCATCGAATTTCGCCCGCGTCGAGACGAATTCGCTCGGCCTAGCCGCGCGATAGGCTCCGGTGCCATAGGAGGTAATCGTCATGATGGCGTCCCTCAGACTCTCATCAGCATGTCCATCATCTCCTTCACCGTGGAGATGATGCGGGCATTGGCGRCGTAGGCGTTCTGCAGCTCGATCAACGTCGCCATTTCCTGGTCGACATTGACCTGTGAGGTCTCGGCGAAGCGGCTCTGCACGGAGGCGAGCGCCACCTGCTGGCCTTCATCGAGGCGCTTGGCGTTTTCGACCGCCTGCCCCTGCGAGGCGACGACGCGCTGCACGAAGTTCGAGACGGTGATGTTGGAGGTCGCCGTCGAGCCGTCGAGCGAGACCGCGTTGGTGACGCTCCGCAGGCCCTTGGTCAGCCGGTCGAGCAGCATCTGCGGCCGGGTGGCGTCGCCCTGCGGCGTCGCCGGCGTGGTGTTGAAGACGACGAGCTTCGAGCGGTCCGCGATCAGTCCAGGATTGATCGTGATACGGCCGGCAAAGCCCAGAGCCTGGGACTTGCCCTCGAACGAGCCGGTATAGGCGCCGTTGCCGTTCCCTGCATCGACGAAGAAGGGCAGTTCGGGCGATCCGTTGGCCCCGGACAGGCTTGTAGTGGTCGGGCGTGCCGTCAGGCCGAGCACGTCGCGGGTATTGCCCGCGCCATCGTCGACGATGCGCAGCATCGAACCGGTATTCGAAACCGTGAACCCACCGCCGATCGCGGCCTGGATCTGGGCTGCGACAGACGCCGGGCCGCCCGAGAAATCGATGCCGACCACGGTGTTGTTGGCATCGCCGCTGGCCGATGCCGGCAGCGGCAGCGATGCACCGGATTCCACGCGCACGAAGGTGAAACGCCGCGTCGCGCCACCGGGAGTGACCTGGTAGTCGAGCGTCACGCTGTTGCCSGACTGAAGCCCGGCGAGGTCGACATCGAAGCCTGAGGCCGCGCCTGTGGTGACGGCCGTTCCGGCGATCTCCCGATCGGACAAGGCGCTCGAGAGCTGCGCCGCCATCTCGTCGAGCTGGGCCTGCATCTGCACCAGCGTCTTGTCGCGAAGCTCGAGATTGGCTGCGATCTCGCCCGACCGGAACACCTTGTTGGCGATCGCGTCGATCTGGTTGCCGGAATTGTCGGTCATCGTAATGGTGCCGACACCACGCGTCGCCGCGTTGGGGCTCCATTGCGCTTCCGGGCCAAGCGCGGAGCGGCCGTCGAAGCTGAACTTCACCGCCGGTCGGCCGTCGAAGATCTGGGCACCCGATCCAGTGACGATGCTGAGCGAGCCGCGCGCATCCTCGCTGGTCTTGATGTCCATGTATTGCGAGAGTTCGGAGACGATACGGTCGCGCTGGTCTTTCAGGCCCGCTGTCGCCTGGTCGCTCTGCCCCTGCACGATCCGGGCATTGACGCTGGTCAGCGAGTCCAGCAGCTGGTTGATCTGGTTGACGGCACCGCCGATCTTCGTCTCGGCCTGGGTGCGCTCAGCCTGAACACCGGCGGACAGCCCGTTCAGGCGGTTTGCGAGCTGGCTGGCTGCATCGAGCACAGCCGTGCGGTTGGTATAGGATGACGGATCGTTCTTCAGCGCCTGGAGCGAGGTGGTGAAGGAGCTGTAGACAGAATCGAGCGCCGTCGCGCTTCCCGGCGCGCCGAACAGCTTGTCGAGATTCGAGAGCGCATCCGCCCGTGTCGACGTGTAAGCGGCGCCGGCACTTTCCTGCCAGAGCTGATGCTGGACGATCTTGTCGAGCAGGCGCTGAACAGCCGTGCTCGACGTACCGATCGTCGCGCCACTGAGCGTATCGGAGGTACTGACGACGCGCCGGACATAACCGGCAACGCCGGCATTGGCGACATTCTGCGAAACAACGCCGATACCGGTCTGCGTGACATGCAGCCCGGAAATCGCGGTGCCCAGGGAAGTACTCAGACCCATCGTCAACTCCTGCCGTCACCGGCGATCCTCCTGGATCGCCCGGAACCGCCTCCGCCGGCGGTCAAAGCCGCTCAGCGGATGATGCTGAACACATCGCGCAGCATTTCCTGCGCCGTGCTGATCACCTTGGTGTTGGCCGAGTAGGCCTGCTGGGTGACGATCATCTTCGAGAACTCGTCGGCGATGTCGGTGTTGGATTGCTCGACATTGCCGCCGATGAGCTGCGACGTACCCAGACCGATGATCGGAGGACCGGACTCGATCGTTTCCTCGAAGGCGCCACCGTCGAGGCGCTTCAGGGCGTTGCCGGCATTGAAGCGGGCCACCGAGAGTTGGGCCATCGCGACGACCTGGCCGTTGCTGAAAGTGCCGATCACCTGGCCTTCGGCCGAAACCGAGACGCGGTCGAGCGTGCCGGCCGTATAGCCGTCCTGACGGATGCTACGCGCGTCGATCTGGCCGCTGACATCGCCGTTCTGGGTCAGGCCGTTGCCGCCGGTCGTGAGATTGATGCCGGAGATCGCCGTGCCCGCGATCGTCATGTTCGGCAGCGTGATGTTGCCGCCGGCAGGGTTCACCATCTGGCCGGTGGAGCCGAAGGTGATGTCGACATTGGCATTACGATAGGCCACGGCGCCGCCCGTCGCGCCGGTGTTCTCGGCAACGAAGAGGTTCCAGGTGTYGACGGTCGCCGGAACGGCCGGCGGCCCCACCTGGGCCGGCGCCGCATTCGTGGTCTTGGCCCAGCGCAATTCGACGCTCGTCGCCTTGCCGAGCGCGTCATAGACGGTGACGGACCCGCCCGCGATGGAATCGCTCAGGAATCGGGTGACGTCGGCGCCGGTCACGAGGCCGGTTCCGCCGGCGGTCGTGGACAGCGGATTGGAGGCGTAGCCCGTAGCTTTCAACAGCTCGGATCCAGGCACGGTGGTCTTGGCGTTCGTCGTGCCGGGGAAGGCCGGGATATTGGCGCGATACTCGATCGAGGTCGTCGCCTTGGCCGGGAACTGTTCCTTGGTGATGCGCAGCACTTCTGGCTGGGTGCCGACCAACTGGCCCGTGACGGCGTCGATCTTCAGCCCTTTCAGATAGTAGCCCGCGCCATTCACCAGATAGCCATTGGCATCGAAATCGAAATCGCCGCGGCGGGTATAGAGATTGCTGTTGGTGAACTGGGTATTGGCGCCGAGGCCGCTCTGGCGCTGGTCGACGACGAAGAAGCCATCGCCGTTGATCGCGACATTGGTGTCGATGCGCGTGGCCTGGAGATCGCCCTGGATCGTGTTGGTCGCGCGGCTATAGGACGCGACAGAACCAGCGATCTGGCGATTGAGAGCCGAATCCGGGACCAGATCCGAGAACGTCGTATCGACACGCTTGAAGCCGGCCGTCCTCGAATTCGCGATGTTGCCTGAGATATTCTCGAGCGCATAGGACTGCGCCTGCATGCCCGAAACTGCCGTCGTCAGCGCGCTGAAGACACCCATGATACCCTCGCCTCAACCCTGGCACCCGGATGGGCGCCCAATACGTCGAGGCAGCCACTGCAGGGCCCGTGCCATGCAGGAGAATTCTATTTTTCAATCACTTGGATAGTTTCGAAACCGTATCGCGGCGAATTCCGCCCGGCAGTTTCCGTGCCGGMCGGCAAATTTTGCCGAGCCCCAAGATCTTGCCGAGCCCGAAGGTCAGCTGGAAGCCGTGCCGCGCCAGGACGGAAGGTCGCTTGCCACATCCGACAGGGTGGGTGGCTTGGCTTCGATGAATGGCAGAGGCCGGCAAACGGCAAGCGCAGCGAGCCCGACGCGCGCCGTCAGCAGGCCATTGAGCACGCCCTCCCCGAGCTTGGCCGAAAGCCGAGCGGCGAGCCCCTGCCCGACGACCTGCTGGACCAGCGCGTCACCGGCCGCGATGCCGCCTGTCACGACCAGGTGGCCGAGCACCTGCCGCGCCAGACGCAGCAGGCCCAGCGTCCCGGGGCGGCCGGCATAGATGCCGGCGATCGCCCGCAGCAATCTCGCGCAAGCCACAAGCACGAAGACGATATCGATCAGGGCCCGCGGGCTGACGGCCGTGACCAGCGAGACCCGGCGCGCGGCCAGCGCGATCTGCGCCTGCGCCGCGGCGTCGAGCGGCGTCATCAGGCTCCGCTCTGCGACGGTCAGAACGTCATGCGGCGCAAAGAGCTGGGGCAGGCTGTCCGCCAGCTCTGCCCGGCTCTTTGCAGTCTCCGGTCGCGTCGCATAGAGGCGCTGAAGTTCGCCGGTGATCGCCTTGGCTTCGTCGAGACTGCCACCGGCAAGCACCGCCGTGGCACGCAGCCGCAACGACTCGACGCGCCGCTCGCGCAGGATGTCGCGCAGAACCTTGCCCAGAATCACCAGAAGGGCGAGCACGGCGAGCGCCGCCGAGGCCAATGCCGCATAACCCAGCACTGGGCTCTCATTCATCAGCGAGGAGATGGTCCGCTCGGCCCAGACGCCGATCGAGAGTGTCAGGAAGGCGGACAGACCCGCAACGAACACGCTGCCCCAGCTGAAGCCCTTTCGGCTCGCCACCGGGACGACGGCCGGCTCGACCGGGTCGAGCGGTTCGCTTTCGGGCAGGACCGCGACGCCCTTCGTCATGCGTGGAGCGTCCTCGCCCGGCACGGTGGCATCGAGACGAACGGCGCGGGGAGCCTTGTTCATGTATCTGCCTCCCTCCGTCACGCCAGCTTGTCACCGATCAGGAATTCGAGCGCACGGTCGAGGCGAATCTGCGGCGGAGGCTGGCTCCGCCCTCCTGCATCCGGCAGCACCAGCGGCGGCCTGAAGCGTGGCGCCCTCACCTGCCAGGACTGCGCCTTCGGATCGAAGATCGCCTCGGGACGCTCGGGCAGTTCACCCGGGAAGATCGCCGCTTCGGCGATGCCGTCGAATACCTCGTCGCCGACCCTTTCGCCCGCCTCCGGAACGCCCGCAATCGCCGGCAGATCCTCGCCTCCCTGCTTGATCCTGACCTCCCTCGTCGCCCGCACCGCAGCCAGCGCCATCGCCTCGACCTTGGCGCCGGCGCCTTGCGCCCGTGCGGCCGCCCGCGCCACGAGATGAGACATCACTGCTGCCAGCCGGTCATGGCTGGTGTGGTGGATATGGTCGGCTTTCGTCGCAGCGAAGAGGACGCGCTCGATGCGTGGCGCGAACAGGCTCGTCAGCCAGGAGTTGCGACCGACGGAAAATGCCGTGAGGGCCTGGCCCAACGCCGTTTCAAGATCGGCGAGCGCCGGTGGACCGGCATCGAGCGCCGCCAATGTATCGACCAGCACGATCTGCCGGTCCAGGCGGGCGAAATGATCACGGAAGAACGGCGTCACCACGACGCGCTTATAGGCCTCGTAGCGATCCGCCATCAGCCCCGCCAGCGTGCCTGGCGCGACCTCGGTATCGGGAGCGACGTCGAGCGGCGCGAAGGTCAGCGCCGGTGAACCTTCGAGGTCACCGGGCATCAGGAATCGCCCGGGCGGGGTCACGGCGACAGCCTCCGGATCGGCGCGCAGCCTCGCAAGATAGGCCTTAAACAGATCGCTCGCGAGTTCCGCGGCCAGTTCATCAGGAGGCCCCGACGGATCGCGGACAGCGAGGCCATCGAGCCAGGGCTTGGCCGAACCGATCCGGTGAGGCTTGCGCGCATCCACGATCGCCTGCCGCGACCACGTCTTGTAGTCGACGCCGATCAGCGCGAGATCGAGCAGCCATTCGCCGGGATAGTCGACGATATCCAGTGTCAGCGTCGCCGGCCCCTTGAACCAGCCGGCCGCTCGCTCGTAGTCGATCTCGACCCGCAGCTCCGCAATGCGTCGGGTCGACTCGGGCCAGCGCCGGTCGGGACCTGACAGGGCGGCGCGGTGAGCCTCATAGGGAAAACGCGGTATATCGGGATCCGGCTGGGGCACCAGCCGTACGCGCGTGATCCGTCCATCTGCCGCCGCCTTGAGCACCGGCAGCCTGGCGCCCTCGATGAGATTCTGGATCAGCGCCGTGGTGAAGACAGTCTTGCCCGAGCGCGACAGCCCGGTGACACCCAGGCGCAGGCGCGGCCGGGCAAGTCCAAGCAGGCTGTCACCGAAGGCCAGCGCGGCATTGCGCGCCTCGTCGAGATAGGAGGGGGAGCTCATGTGGCGAGGAACGGAGCAGGTCCGCTCATTCGTCCGGCCCTTCGCCCAGCGAGGCGGGCGTCACGAAACGATCGAGCCGCCCGCCGCGCGGTGCGACATCGCGCCAGTCTTCGACGGCGAAATCAAGCACGGCAAGCCCGCAGGTCGGGTATTTCTGTGCCATTCGCGCCGCCGCATAACGGTCGCCATGGCCGGTCAACTTTGCGGCCAATTCCTCAAAGCCGGGATTATGCCCGATCATCAGGAGCGTGCGGACATTGGCTTCCGTGTCATGGACGACCTGCAGCAATCGCTCGGGCTTGGCCTCGTAGATGCGTGGTTCGAGATGGCTCCCGGGGCGCTCCGGCAGCATCGGCCCGACCAGCTCCCAGGTTTCGGTTGTCCGTCGTGCTGGCGAGACCAGCACGAGATCGGGCAGCAGCATCTCCTCTGCCAGATAGCGCCCCATGACAGGGGCTGCTTCGCGGCCCCTGACCGCTAGTGGTCGCTCCCGATCGGTGAGACCGGTGGACCAGCTCGACTTGGCGTGGCGGAGAAGCAGAAGGCGCAGCATAATCAGAACCTAACCATCTGCTTCGGGTTTTGCGAGAGGCCGCGCACGACTCTCAAGCCTCTGCGCCCCCACCCTCCTCCTCTTCGCCCGGCTCGTAGCGCAGCAGGTCGCCGGGCTGGCATTGGAGCGTGTCGCAGATGCGCGAAAGCGTATCGAAACGCATGCCACGGACCTTCCCGGACTTGAGCTGAGACACCTGCTGCTCGGTCAGGCCGATGCGCTGGGCAAGTTCCTTCGAGCGCATCTTTCGACGCGCCAGCATGACATCGAGTTCGACGATGATCGGCATCGCCCTGTCCTACACGAAACTCTGATTCTCGTCAGAGAGGCGCATCGCCTCGCGCAGCACCAGCCCGAAGGCGACAAGGACAGCACCTGCAGCCAGCGCGCCGAACATGCCGGGATCGAGCGTGATCGCAAGCTGCCTGCGGCCGGCCGGATTGTCATAGGTCAGCGCCACGCTCTGCAGGGCGCGCGCAATCGGGGTCGCCGCACCAAACAGAATGAGCAGCCAGCCGATCCGGCTGAGCTCGACGGCATTGACGACTTCAAGGACCCGTCCCTTTCCGAAGCGCCCAAACAGGTTTGCGAGACGCAGCATCGCGTAGATAAACAAGCCAGCCGGAACGGTGGCGACAGACAGGGCGAGCCAGTAGCTGCGCATCGCCGTCGTCAGCGGCGCGACAGTTACGCCAATGGTGCCACGCGCATGATTGGCGAGGCTTTCAGGGTCGCTCCACAACCAGACCACGCCAAATCCCATGAGCAATGCTGCGGCATAGCTGGCGAGCCGTGCTGCCATGCTGACGCGCTTCAGCCTGGCCAGCGGCGCATCGCTCGACCCCAGAGTGTTTTCCGCGCTCATTTCATTCTGCCCTCGATTGACAAAATTAAACTAATAGATGAATTTTTGAATGTCCAGGCCATATTCCCATTTGAAATTGACGAGCCTCACCATGCGCCCTTCCCTGTTCGCTTCCATGATCGCAGCCGCCCTTGCCGGCGCGTGCGGCCATGTCCCGCTGAGTTCCCTGCCGAAATTGTCGCGCATCGACATGCGCAGCACGACTTTGGCCGATCTGCGTGCCGCCATCAGCCTGCCGTCCGACATCCGCCCCCTGCCGGGCGGCGTCACCATGACGATCGTGGTCTCCCCCAAGGGCGGCGGGCGCCATGAGCGCAAAGTGGTGCTGGAAGAAGTGCGCGACGCCACCGAGCTCGCCGCATTGCCGGTCATGACTTCGCCGGGACGGCGTCTGGCCGTGTTCCGGCTTAGCCCCGCGGATGCAACCAAGCTCTCGGTGTTCCGCGAGGAACTGCTTGTCGGGGTCGGCAACAGCGGCAATCGCGGTTCCCTGGCGCTAAACGCGGACAAGGCCTGCCGTACGGGAGAGCTCGGCGACAAGCCAATCCTGATGACGAGCTATCTGAAGACGTCGGAAACGCAGGACTACGTCGTCGTGGCGCGCGATTTCGATCTGCGCGAAGCCGTGCGCGAGGTCGATGCCAAGATCGATCTCGCGGTGGCGATCCCGCCTTGCAATCCCTGAGCGGTCAGCCGCTCAGCGGCTCTCCCGCCTCACCATGAAGGCGAGCTTCTCGAACAGGCTGACATCCTGCTCGTTCTTGAGCAGCGCTCCGTGCAGGGGCGGGATCAGCTTGCGCGGGTCGCGCTCACGCAGGACCTCGGGGCCGATATCCTCGGCGACCAGCAGCTTCAGCCAGTCGAGCAGCTCCGAGGTCGAGGGCTTCTTCTTGATTCCCGGAACTTCGCGCACCTCGAAGAAAAGGCGCAGCGCCTCCTCCATCAGCCGCTTCTTGATGCCGGGGAAATGCACTTCGACGATCGCCTGCATCGTCTTCGTATCGGGGAAGCGGATGTAGTGGAAGAAGCAGCGGCGTAGGAAGGCGTCCGGCAGTTCCTTCTCGTTGTTGGAGGTGATGATCATCACCGGGCGCTGCGCGGCCCGAACCGTCTGGCCCGTCTCGTAGACATGGAACTCCATGCGATCGAGCTCGAGCAGCAGGTCGTTGGGGAACTCGATATCGGCCTTGTCGATCTCGTCGATCAGCAGCACGGGTCGTTCGCCCGAGGCGAAGGCTTCCCAGAGCTTGCCGCGCTTGATGTAGTTGGAGATATCGGACACCCGCGGGTCGCCGAGCTGGCTGTCGCGCAGACGGCTGACCGCGTCATACTCGTAGAGACCCTGCTGGGCCTTGGTCGTCGATTTGATGTGCCAGGTGATCAGCGGCGCCTTCAGGGCCGATGCGATCTCCTCCGCCAGCACGGTCTTGCCGGTGCCCGGCTCTCCCTTGACCAGCAGAGGCCGCTCCAGCCGGATCGCCGCGTTGACAGCGACGGTGAGATCCTCGGTCGCGACATAGGAATCGGTGCCGGCAAAACGCATGGAAACCCCTTCGAACAATGCGGGCGGAAGCTACGGGCCGTCTCCGCCAACGGCAAGTTTTTTGCTGGGGTCCGCACAAGCGCTTGTATCGCAAGCTCTTGGACCGCAAACATGATTCGCCCCCTGAATCGGCAACGCGAGGATAGCTTGGCAGCCACGATCGACCCCTCGGCCTATAAAGACGCCATCGTCGTCCTCGCCACGGCCGGCGTAATCGTGCCATTTGCCAAGCGCTTCCGCGTCAATTCGATTGTCGCCTTCATGGCCTGCGGCGCGCTGCTCGGCCCCTTCGGATTGGGCGGCCTCGTCTCTTCGGTGCCGMTGCTGCGCACGATCACCGTGTCCGACTCGAGCACATTGACCGGCCCCGCCGAAATCGGCGTTGCCTTCCTGCTCTTCGTCATCGGGCTCGAGCTCTCCTTCGAGCGCCTGATGACCATGCGCAGGCTGGTCTTCGGCCTCGGGCTCGGGCAGGTCGCGCTGTCTGCCGCAATCATCGGCGGCGGCGCCTTCCTGCTGAAGCAGCCCGCTGCGGCGGCCTTGATCATCGGCTTCGGCCTCGCCCTGTCCTCGACCGCCATGGTCGTCGAACTGCTCTCGGCCAAGCGCCGCATGATGACCTCGGCCGGGCGCACCAGCTTTGCGATCCTGCTTTGCCAGGATATCGCGGTCGTGCCCTTGCTCTTCCTCATCGCCGTCCTCGGTGCGCAGAATGGCGGCTCGCTGATCGCCGGCCTTGCGCAGGCGCTCGTGCACGCCTTCGCAGCGATTGCCGGCATTGTGGTGGTCGGGCGGCTGGCGCTTCGTCCGCTCTTTCGCCTTGTCGCCTCGACGGACAGCTCCGAGAGCTTCCTTGCCGCAACTCTGCTGGTGGCACTCGGCACGGGACTTGTGGCGGCAACAGCTGGCCTCTCCATGGGCCTCGGCGCCTTCATCGCCGGCCTGCTCCTGGCCGAAACCGAGTATCGGCGCGCCATCGAAGTCACGATCGAGCCGTTCAAATCCCTGCTGATCGGCGTCTTCTTCCTGATCGTGGGCATGAGTGTCGATCCCGCGCAGCTTGCAGCCCAGCCCGCAATCATCCTCGGCATCGCGGCCGGCCTTCTCCTGACCAAAGTGCTGGTTGTGCTGGGCCTGGCCCGGCTGCTGGCTCTCTCCGTCCCGACAGCGCTCGAGACCGCGATCATGGTCGCTCCGGGCGGCGAATTCGCCTTCGTGCTGCTCAATGCGGCTGTCGGCGCGAAGCTTGTTGACCAGCACGCGGCAAGCCTCGTGCTTGCCGCGGTGTCCCTCACCATGGTGGCGCTGCCATTATTGGCTCGTGTAGCACGCCATATGGCGGCGCGTTTCGCGCCGCCGGTGATACTGCCTGAGGAGGCTACGATCCTGCCGCCCGACGATCATGCGGGGCGTGCGATCGTCATCGGCTGCGGCCGGGTTGGCAGGCTCGTCGGTTCGATGCTGGAAGAGCACAAGAAGCCCTATATCGCGCTCGACTCCGACCCGATCCTGATCGCCGGCCAACGGCGCGCTGGCCGACCCGCCTTCTTCGGCGACGCGACCAAGCCCGACTTCCTGAAACTCTGCGGCGTGGTCGACGCAAGCGCCCTGATCGTCACGATCCACAACCACCGTGCGGTCGATGAGATCGTCAAGGCGGCAAGGGCTCTGCGCCCCGATCTCGTCATCGTGGCGCGCGCCCGCGACGCCGCCCATGCCCGGCATCTCYATGAACTCGGCGTCAACGACGCAGTGCCGGAGACCATCGAGGCCAGTCTGCAATTGTCGGAGGCAGCACTTGTCGGCCTTGGCGTGCCAATGGGCCTCGTCATCGCCTCCGTGCACGAAAGAAGGGATGTGTTTCGGCGCGAACTCAAGCCCGCTGCCGCTCCTGCGCCTGCGCTTCCCCGGCACGGGCGTTCGCGAAGGTTGTAATGCTCTGGACCGGAGCGCGCCGGGRAATCCGCTGGATATGCCCGTAGAACTGCTCGGCACTGCTCTGCCAGCTATGGCCTGCGGCAAGTCCCAGGCAAGCTTCGCGCGGGATGCGCAAGGCCGCTAGCGCTGCGCGCCGCAGATCCTCGTCCAGCACGGCGGCACCACTGCCGGCAAAGACATCGCTCGGCCCCTGCACCGGAAAGGCGGCAACGGGCAGCCCGCTTGCCGCGGCTTCGAGCAGCACGATACCAAAGGTGTCGGTCAGACTCGGAAAGACGAAGACATCCGACGACGCATAGATCGCGGCCAGGTCGTCGCCCTCGCGCGTGCCCAGGAATGTCACATCCGGGAAGGCCCGCTGCAGATCCGCGCGCGCCGGGCCATCGCCGACGACGACCTTGCTGCCGGGCAGGCGCAGCGACAGGAAGGCATCCAGGTTCTTTTCGACCGCGACGCGCCCGACGCTGAGGAAGATGGGACGCGGCAGGTCGAGCACGCTTGCCTGGCGCGGATGGAACTGCTGGAGATCGACGCCTCGCCCCCAGCGCAGAATGCGCTCGAACCCGTTCTCCTTCAGTTCGGCCTCGACTGTCGCGGTCGAGACCATGACCCCGGCAGCCGCCCCATGGAACCGGCGCAGGAACTGGTAGCTCCAGCGTTCCGGGATGGGCCAGCGGGCCGCGACATATTGCGGGAACCTTGTGTGGTAGCTCGTCGTGAACGTCCGCTTCTGCGCGAGGCAGACGGCGCGGGTCAGCCAGCCGATCGGCCCTTCCGTCGCGATATGGATGTGGTCCGGCCCAAAATCGGTGATGCGCCGGGCGATGGCGCCCTGCGTTGCCAGCGCGATGCGGATATCGGGATAGGATGGCAAGCCGATCTGCCGAAATCCGTCGGGCGTCAGCATATGCGGCGTCACACCGAATGACGGTCCTGCCTCGACCATCTGCTCCAGCGACCGGACGACCCCATTGATCTGGGGGCGCCAGGCGTCCGTCGCGATGAGGACGCGCATCAGGCGGCCTCGCTGACCAGAGCCGGCAGCGGGATCGGCCGCACGGGCTCGCTCTTGAGCCGGTATTGCGGCCAACGAATGACCTCGAAGCGGCCGTCATGATGCTCGACCACAGCCGTGCAGCTTTCGACCCAGTCGCCCGTGTTGATGTAGGTGAGCCCGTCGATCTTGCGATGTGCGGCGTGATGGATATGGCCGCAGACGACGCCGTCTGCACCATGGCGGCGGGCCTCGGCGGCAAGGCAGGTCTCGAACTCGCCGATATAATTGACCGCATTCTTCACCTTCTGCTTGGCCCAGGCCGAGAGCGACCAGTGCGGCAGATGGAAGAGGCGACGGACCTTGTTGACGACCGTATTGGACGCAAGCGCAACCGTGTAGGCCCAGTCGCCCAGCAGGGCGAGCCATTTTGCGTTGCGCACGACCAGATCGAACAGATCGCCATGGATCACCAGCAGGCGCTTGCCGTCAGCGGTTTCATGCAGCGCATGGTCGGCGATGTGGATTCCGCCGAACTCGCTTCCAGTGAAGTCGCGGAGGAAATCGTCGTGGTTGCCGGTGATGTAGATCAGCCGCGAACCCTTGCGCACCTTGCGCAAGAGCTTCTGCACGACGTCGTTATGCGCCTGCGGGAAGTACCAGCCGCTCTTCAGCCGCCAGCCGTCGATGATGTCACCCACGAGATAAAYCTGCGGAGCATCATAGGCCCGCAGGAATTCGAGCACGAGATCGGCCTGTGCTCCTCGCGTTCCCAGATGCAGGTCGGAGATGAAGATGCTGCGAACCTGCTTCGCCTCGTCCTCGTCGCTCATGCCGCCAGCCCATCTTGTTGCATTGCTTGCGGCGTGTGTCTGATTTGCATTGCGCTTTGATGACGCAGAACTCAATCCGTGGTTCTGCTCAGCTGAACATCAGCGAAAGCTCGGGAGAAACGCGATGGATTTGGGTATTGCCGGCCGTACGGCCATCATTTGCGCCTCGAGCAAGGGGCTTGGCCGCGGCTGCGCCGAGGCCCTCGCAGAGGCCGGATGCACCGTGGTCATCAACGGCCGCGACGCGACCACGCTGGAGGCCACGGCAAGCCAGATCCGGGCCAAGTATGGTGCAACCGTGATCGCGGTCGTTGCCGACGTCTCGACCCGCGCAGGTCAGGACGCGCTGCTCGCCGCCGCGCCGGAGCCGGACATCCTGGTCAACAACAATGGCGGCCCACCGCCGAAGCCGTTCCGCGAAGTCTCGCGCGAAGCGCTACTCGAAGGCGTCATCCAGAACATGGCGACGCCGGTCGAACTGATGCAGCGTGTCGTCGACGGCATGATCGCGCGCGGCTTCGGCCGCATCGTCAACATCACCTCGATGAGCGTGCTGACCCCCTTGACCGGGCTCGATGTCTCGTCGGGCGCACGCGCCGGTCTGACCGCCTTCTTCTCCGGCGTCGCCCGCGAGGTCGCATATGCCAACGTCACCATCAACAACATCCTGCCCGGCATGTTCGATACCGATCGGCTGAAGGGCTCGACCACCAAGATGGCGGCGATCAAGGGGATCACGCCCGAAGAAATGACGAAGGGCCGCATGGCCGAAATCCCGGCGAGGCGCTTCGGCAGCGCCGAGGAGTTCGGCAAGGCCTGCGCCTTCCTGGCAAGCGCCCATGCCGGCTACATCACCGGCCAGAACCTGCTGATCGACGGCGGCGTCTTCAAGGGAACGTTCTGAGACGCGGCAAGGCCAGCATCTGCCCCGGTGAGCCTTGCTGTCCGGGGCAGGAATTCTCTCCCAGTTCCTGCCGCGCAAGACCCGCATCCAGCACGCTTCCCCGGCACGCATGCGCCGCCGCGGGCATCAGGGTTGCAAGCATTGCGCTTGGACCGGACGCGCGAACGTGATCTAGAGGGACAAGTCTTTTATAAGACTCTCTCCCCCGACACGTACGCGCAGCACCGTTGTCTCCTCTCCTCGGCATCACGCTCAAGCTGATCTCGGCTTTGTCCTTCACCCTGATGTCGGCTGGCATCAAGGCGATCGCGGCCCGTTATCCGACAGGGGAACTCGTCTTCGTCCGGTCCTTCTTCGCGCTGATCCCGCTGCTGCTCTGGCTCGGCTGGCGCGGCGAAATTCCTGCTGCCCTGAAGACCAAGAATCTGCGCGGCCATTTCAAGCGGGGGGTGATCGGTTCGACCGGCATGTTCTGCGGCTTCGTAGCCTTGAGCTTTCTGCCGCTCCCGGACGCGGTCGCGCTCGGCTATGCCGCGCCGCTCGCAGTCGTCGTGCTTGCAGCTCTGGTGCTGAAGGAGCGTGTCCGCATCTATCGCTGGAGCGCGGTGACGATCGGCTTCATCGGCGTCCTGATCATGCTGTCCCCGCATCTGGGCAGTTTCCAGATCGCTGGCAGCAATGCACCGGCAATCGGCGCGGCCTTCGGCCTTGCCGGCGCCTGCTGCTCGGCTTTTGCCTCGATCGAGGTGCGGCAATTGACCATGACGGAGCGCACCGGCGCGATCGTCTTCTATTTCACGCTGATGACGACGACGCTCGGCCTCTTCACCATCCTGCTCGGCTGGCGCATGCCCGATCTTCAGGACGCCGCACTCATGGTCGCGATCGGCATTCTTGGCGGGCTCGGCCAGATTTTCCTGGTCCAGGCCTATCGCTACGGCGACGCTTCGCTGATCGCGCCGTTCGAATACTCGACGATGCTCTGGGCCGTTACGATCGGCTGGTTCGTCTTCGGCGACTGGCCGGCTTCAGCCGTGCTCATCGGCGCAGCCATCGTCATCGCATCCGGCATCTATGTGATCCTGCGCGAGAAGCAGCTCGGTCTGCTCAAGCGGGAGACGCGCGAGGTCGGCCCGACGCGGGCGACCTGAGAACACGGGCAGAATTGTGTGAAAGGCGCCCCGACGAAGCCGCCCTCGGCCGTCGCCCGCCCCTCTCCAGCTTGCTCCTTCCAACTGGAACAGGCATTGTCCGGTTAGACAAACGTTTGTTCGCTTCCGCAAACGATCAGCATTCGTGTGACAGGTATCAGGATGGGTATCGAGACCAAGGAACGTGGCGGGCGCGAGCTCGAATCCGGAGCCCAGGTCATCTCGGGCCAGCTCGGCAAGACGATCCAGCGCCTGCGCAAGGCCTATAATCTCTCGCTTTCCGAGCTCGCGGAGCAGTCGGGCGTTGCCAAGTCGATCATCAGCCAGATCGAGCGCAACGAAACCAACCCGACACTGGCGACGATCTGGCGGCTCTCGCAGGCCCTCGACATCTCGATCGAGCGCGTGCTGTCGAGCGGCGAAGAGGAAGCCTTCATCGACAAGACCACCCGCGCCGATACGCCGATTCTGGTCTCAGAAGACGGCAAGCTCAGGCTCGCCATCATCGGGTGGATCAAGACGGTCGAATGGCTGCAATGGTACGACGTACAGGCCGAGCCCGGCGGCGAGCTCGATTCCGAAGGTCATCAGCGCGGCTCGATCGAGTCGCTCTCCGTGACCTCCGGCGAGTTCGAGGTCGAGGTCGGGGACGTGATCCAGCGCGCCAAGGCGGGCGAGACGCTGCGCTACCGCTGCGACCGCCGCCATATCGTCCGCTGCGTCGGCGACCAGCCCGGTTCGGCGCTGATGGTCTGCATCCTCAAAGCGGCGGTGATGGAGTAGACGCTAAAGCACCGGCCTGAAGAGTGGATTGCGGTCTCGCGAAGGCCGATCCAAACGCAGAAGGTTGGATCATCCCGGGCGGCCAAAGGCAGACCGGGATGACAGTGCGAGCGTAACCGCCAACGCGCCAATGCGGCTCACTCKGCCTTCTTGGGCCGCGGCGGGCCGGCGACCGCCGGCAGCGACTTGATGAACTCCGCCATCGCCATCCGATCGGCATCTGACAGCTGTGCGGTGTTGCGCACCACCGCCGCCATGCTGCCGCCGACGCTGTCGAAGCTCGGAGTAAAGCCGGTCTTGAGCATCTCGGCGATCTCCGACTTCGACCAGTTCGCCAGCCCGTCCGCATGCTGCGTGATGTTCGGCACGAAGCCCTTGCCCTCCGGGTCTGGGCCACCGGCGAAGCGTGTCGCCGGAATGATCGCGCCCAGCGCATTGCGATTGGAATGGCATTCGGCGCAATGGCCCGGCCCCTGCACCAGATAGGCGCCCCGGTTCCACTCCTCGCTCTTCGTCGGGTCCGGCCGGAACGGCGTACCGTCGAAGAACAGCAGCTTCCAGCCCCCGACCGCGCGGCGGATGTTGAAGGGGAAAGGCAGATCGTGCCCCGGCGCACGTCCTTCGACCGAGGGCAGCGTGCGCAGGTAGGCGAAGAGATCGGCCAGGGCCTTGGGTGGCATCAGCCGATAGGAGGTGTAGGGAAACGACGGATAGTAATGCTGTCCCGACGGCGAGACACCGGTCGCCATCGCATCGACGAAATCCTTCACGCCCCAATTGCCGATTCCGTCCCGCGTGTGCGGTGAGATATTGGGAGCGTGAAACGTGCCGAAGGGCGAGGGCAAGGCAAGCCCGCCGCCAAGCCGGAGCTTGTCATCCTGACCGGGCGTTGCATGGCATGAAGAGCAGCCTCCCGCCGCAAAGAGCAGTTTGCCATTCTCGACATCCGGCGGCGGCAGAGTGCCGATCTCGGGCGCGGGCGAAACGACGCGCGGATCGGTGAGAACATAGAAGCCGGCTAGTCCCAACAGGATGAAAATGCCGAGCGTGAGAAATAGGCGGCGCATCAAGCGTTTCCCGGTTTGCTGGTGCCTCAACGCTCCGAGGATTCCAAAAGTTCGAAGCGCAGGTCTGACGAGAATGGGCGGGCCCATGGTGGAGCCCGCCCATCAACCCATGTTCGACCGCACGACGCAACCGCGCGGCGCAGCCGAGCTTACTTCTTGATGCGGTAGACCTCGTGGCAGGAGCCACAATTCTTGGTCGCGGCGCCAAAGGCCGCGCGGAAACCGTCAAGGTCCTTGGCAGCGGCAGCACCGGCCATGGCCTCGGTCTCGAACTTGGCGAGAGCGATCTTGAAGCCAGCCTGATCCTCCCAGATCTTTGGCGCGGCAGTGGTCTCGCCGCCGGTCTTGGCCGTCTCCGGGAACAGGGCAGGCAGCTTCTTGGCCGCGTCTGCATAGACCTTGAAGATATTCTGGACCTTGGCGGAATCGAAAGCTGCCTCGCCCTTGGCGATGGCCGCGCCCTCGCGCGTTGCCGCGCCAACGGCCTTCATCGCATCGCGGCGCTGGGCGATAGGGTCAGACTGCGCGACGACGGCCGAAAGGCCGAGAATGAGGCCAGCAGCAACGACTACGGTACGGATCATGCGCGACTATCCTTTTCGGGGAGATGCGGCGCCTGACAGGCACCGCTTAGAACCCTTCCAGATCAGCTCATTCGCATGACAGCGCCAAGTCGCATTTTCGTGAACGCACCGGAATTTAAGCAAATCTACCTGTCGCTGCCGCGGACAGGCGGCCGCCACGAACGTTGCGGGAGTTTGGAACGGCCGTAGTGCAGGGCAAAGACAAAAGGGCGGGCTCCAATATGGACCCCGCCCCTCACCTCATGTTCGACAAGGCGGCACCACCGCAGTGGCCCAGAGAAACCTATTTCTTGATGCGATAGACCTCGTGGCAGGCGGCACAGTTCTTGGTCACCGTTCCAAAGGCGGTACGGAAGCTGTCGAGGTCCGTGGTGGAGCTCGCCGCCGCAACGGTGGCCTCCGTATCGAGCTTGGCAAACCCAGCCTTGAAGCCGGCTGGATCCTCCCAGATTTTGGGTCCGGCCGTGCTCTCGCCACCCGTCTTGGCCGTATCAGGGAAAAGGCCCGGCATCTTCTTGGCGGCGGCCGCGTAGACCTTGAAGATCGTCTCGCTCTTGGTCGCGTCAAAGGCAGCCTCGCCCTTGGCCATGGCCGCGCCATCGCGCGTGGCGGCGCCGACCCCCTTCATCGTATTGCGACGCTCGGCAATCGGATCCGATTGGGCAATCACGGTCGAGAGCGTCACAACTAGGCCGGCAGCGACGAGTACGGTGCGTATCATGCGTAAGCCTCCTCCCGGAAAGCGCGGCGTCGAGCGCGCCGCTTAGAAGCGTTCCAGATCAGCCGATCCGCATCACGACGCCAAGTCGCATTTCCGTGATCACGTCGGAACGAGAGGGGCTTACGCCTGCGTCAGTGCTGATAGCCCGCAGCTCTCAATGCCCCGAAGACCTTCTTCGGCGTCGCGGGCATATCGATCGCCCGGATGCCGGCTGCACGGTCGAGCGCGTCCACCATCGCGTTCATCACCGCCGGGCAGGCCCCGATCGCCCCGGCCTCTCCGGCGCCCTTAACACCGAGCGCGTTGGTGACGCAGCGGACATTGCGGGTCTCGAAATGGAAGTTGGGAACGTCGACCGCGCGCGGCAGAGCGTAATCCATGAACGTCGCCGTCAGCATCTGGCCGGAGCTATCGAAGCGGATTTCCTCCATCAGAGCCTGGCCAATGCCTTGGGCGGCACCACCATGGACCTGGCCCTCGAGCATCAGCGGGTTCAGAGTCACGCCAAAATCGTCGACCACGACATAGTTGGCGATCTCGGTCGCGCCGGTACCGGGATCAACCTCCAGCTCGCAGATATGCGTGCCATTCGGATAGGTCGCTTCCGGTGGCGTCCAGCTCTGATGGACCCTGAGCTTGTCCGCCGTCGCTCCAGGCAGGGCGGCAATAGCCTTGAGGTCGAGCGCCTTGTCGGTGCCGACGATCCGCACCKCGCCATCGACGATCTCGAGATCACCGATACCGGCCTCGAGCTTTTCGGACGCGAGCTGCTTCAGGTTCTCGGTCAGGATCGAGGATGCCTTGTCGAGCGCAGCGCCCCCAACCGGAATGGAGCGCGAGCCGCCGGTGCCGGATCCGGTTTCGACCCGGTCGGTATCGCCCTGAACGACGCGGATGCGGTCCATCGGAATGTCGAGATGCTGCGCGACGAGCTGCGAGTAGGCCGTCTCGTGCCCCTGCCCGTTCGACTGGGTGCCGATCAGCACGGTCACCGTGCCGTCCTTCTCGAGGATGACGGTTGAACTCTCCGGGCCGCCGCCGCCGCAAGCCTCAATATAGCAGGCCATGCCGATGCCGCGGATCTTGCCGGCCTTGGTCGAGGCCTTGAGACGCGCCTTGAAGCCCTTCCAGTCGGCGACATCCATGGCGCGGCGCATATGCCCCTCGAACTCACCGGAATCATAGACTGGCCCGGTCTGGGTCGAATGCGGCATCTCCGCCGGCCTGACGAAGTTCTGCGCTCTGACAGCGTCCGGTGTCTTGCCGGTCTCGCGCGCGATGGCATCGACCAGCCGCTCGATCAGGTAGGCGGCCTCCGGACGCCCGGCTCCGCGATAGGCATCGACCGGCGTGGTGTTGGTGAAGACCCCACGGAAGCGCACATGCACGGCCGGGATATTGTAGCAGCCCGGCGTCATCGTCGTGCCGACCCAGGGGATGAAAGGCCCGTACTGCGAGAGATAGGCGCCCATTTCCGCAGCGAGATCGACCTTGAGGCCAATGAACCGGCCCTGCTTGTCGAGCGCCATCGTAGCCGTGGTCAGATTGGCGCGGCCATGCGTGTCGGCGAGGAAATGCTCGGTCCGGTCCGCGACCCAGCGCACCGGGCGTTTCAGCTTCTCGGCCGCCACCATGGTCAGGGGGTATTCGCGATACATGAAGATCTTGGTGCCGAAGCCGCCGCCGACATCGGGCGTGATGACGCGGATGCGCGAGGGGTCGACCTTCAGGATGTAGCCGGCGAGGATATCGCGCGTGCCATGGCTGCCCTGGCTGCCGAGCGTCAGCGTCCAGCGTTTCGAATCCTTGTCGTATTCGGCGATGCAGGCGCGCGTCTCCATGTAGTTGGAGGCGAGACGGTTGTTGACGATCGTGACGGAAACGATGCGATCGGCCTTGGCGAAAGCCTTCTCCGTCTTCTCCGCATTGCCCTGTTCGGCCTCGAACGCGACATTGCCCTCACGCCCCGGCCAGACCTGCGGTGCCTTTGGAGCGAGCGCTTCGGCGATACCGGTGATCGAGGGCAGGACCTCCCAGGCGATATCGATCGCCTCGGCTGCGTCGCGGGCCTGGCTCAGGGTCTCGGCAACGATGAAGGCGACCGCCTCGCCGACATGACGCACCGTGTCGGTCGGCAAGACCGGCACCGGATTCGGCTCCACCGGTTCGCCCGTAACCGTCGTGATCAAGCCTTTGCAGGGGATGTCGCCGAGATGCGCGACATCCTCGCCGGTCAGGATCAGCTTCACGCCCTTCATCTTGCGGGCGGTGTCCTTGTCCCGGATCGTGAACTTCGCATGAGCATATTGCGAGCGGAGCACGAAGGCATGCAGCGCTCCCTCGACGGCGATATCGTCGGTATAGCGCCCCGTCCCGGTAGTCAGGCGGTGATCCTCGACCCGGCGAATGGGCTGGCCGACTCCGAACTTCATGGGGCGCATGGGCTTACATCCTTGAAAGTACGAAAATCTCGAAACCGTCGCTTAGGAAACTGGAGCAGGATCGGCGTCGCGTCAGCCCCCCGGAGGCAGAAAGCTGCGATGCATGACGCGCAAGGCCCGGTCCTATTACTCGACGGGCTGGCCGTGCATCGCCCAGTCCTTGAAGCCACCGCGATAATGGCTGTCGATATCGAGCCCGGCCGACTGCGCGAATTCCAGAGCCCGCAGCGAGCGCACGCCGGCCGCGCAGGAGAACACGACGCGCTTTCCAGGCGGATTGGGCAGGTCGGCGGGGTTGAATTGGGACAGCGGCCGCGAGACCGAGCCGGGAATATGCCCGGCGGCGAATTCATGCGGCTCGCGCACATCCACGATCAGAATGGAATCAGCCGCAAGCCCGGCCTTGATGTCGTCGATATCGAGATCGTTCACGGTCACGGCTGCCATCCAGTCCAGGCTAATCCAGTAGCTTCACCAGATAGAGCGTGAGGGCTGGAAATGCCACCACGATGCCAAGCCGGATGATATCGGAGAGCACGAAAGGCAGCACCCCGCGATAGATCCGCGTGACCGGGACATCACGCGCCAGAGAAGCGACGACGAAGACGTTGAGGCCGATCGGCGGGCAGGTCATCCCGATCCCGACCACGATCAGGACGAGGATGCCGAACCAGATCGCGATATCGTCGACAGGCATGCCGAAATCGAGCGCGGTCACGATCGGGAAGAACACCGGC
>NZ_JBFTRC010000067.1:0-25944 GCF_056399325.1 Allobosea sp. 01N443 | reverse complement strand
AAGGATTGGATCTCGCCATCCTCGTCGAGCGTCGAGAGCCGCTTGTAGAGGGTCAGGCGCAGCGTCAGGTCGGTGACATAGTGCTCGGGGATCATCACCGGCGCGCCGATCTGGATACTTGGCGACCATTGGCTTTCGGCAACGATGTCGATGCCGGCCTTGAGCTGCGCCACCGCCTCCTCGAGCATCTGCTGGTAGAGTTCGTAGCCGACCTCCTTGATGTGCCCGGATTGCTCGTCGCCGAGCAGGTTGCCGGCGCCACGGATGTCGAGATCGTGGCTGGCGAGCTGGAACCCCGCACCCAACGTGTCGAGCGATTGCAGAACCTTCAGCCGGCGCTCGGCCTGCTCGGTCAGCTTGCGATTGGCCGGCATGGTGAAGAGCGCGTAGGCGCGGATCTTCGAGCGGCCGACGCGCCCGCGCAGCTGATAGAGCTGGGCGAGGCCGAACATGTCGGCGCGATGCACGATCAGGGTGTTAGCCGTCGGGATATCGAGCCCGGACTCGACGATCGTGGTCGAGAGCAGAACGTCGTACTGGCCCTCGTAGAAGGCCGTCATCACGTCCTCGAGCTGGCCCGCCGCCATCTGGCCATGGGCAATGCCGACCTTGGCCTCGGGTACCTGCTTGTCGAGGAAGTCCTTGACCTCGGCGATGTCCTCGATGCGCGGCACGACATAGAAGCTGCGGCCACCACGATAGCGCTCGCGCAGCAACGCCTCGCGCACGATCAGCGGATCGAACGGCGTGACGAAAGTCCGCACGGCCAACCGGTCGACCGGCGGAGTCGCAATGATCGAGAGCTCGCGCACACCCGTCATGGCGAGTTGGAGCGTACGCGGTATCGGCGTGGCCGACAGCGTCAGCATATGCACCTCGGCGCGGAACTCCTTCAGCCGCTCCTTGTGGTTGACGCCAAAATGCTGCTCCTCGTCGACGATGACGAGGCCGAGATCCTTGAACTCGACGCCCTTGCCGAGCAGGGCATGGGTACCGACGACGATGTCCATGGTGCCGTCGGCGATGCCCTGCTTGACCGCCTTGAGATCCTGAGCCGAGACGAAGCGCGAGGCCTGGCCGACCTTCACCGGCAACCCCGCAAAGCGCTCGGCGAAATTCCGGTAATGCTGGCGGGCGAGCAATGTCGTCGGCACCACGACCGCGACCTGCTTGCCGGCCAGCGCCGTCGTGAAGGCGGCACGCAGCGCCACCTCGGTCTTGCCGAAGCCGACATCGCCGCAGACCAGGCGGTCCATCGGCCGACCGGCCGCGAGATCGTCCAGTACCGCATCGATCGTGTTCTGCTGGTCTTCCGTTTCCTCGAACGGGAAGCGAGCCCGGAATTCATCATAGAGCCCGTCCGGCGGAACGAGGCGCGGCGCCTCCTTCAGCGCGCGGGCGGCAGCGATCTGGATCAGCTTGCCCGCCATCTCGCGGATGCGCTGCTTCAGCTTGGCCTTGCGCGCCTGCCAGCCACCGCCGCCAAGCCGGTCAAGAGGAACCTCGGTGTCCTCCGAGCCATAGCGCGAGAGCAGCTCGATATTCTCGACCGGCAGGAACAGCTTGGCATCGCCCGCATAGTGGATTTCGAGACAATCATGCGGCGCTCCGGCCGCCGTGATGCTCTGCAATCCAATGAAGCGGCCAATGCCGTGATCGACATGGACGACAAGGTCGCCGGGCGCGAGCGATGACAGCTCGGCGATGAAATCCTGCGGCCGGCGCGTCTTGCGGCGCGGGCGCACGAGGCGGTCGCCCAGGATGTCCTGCTCGCCGATGACCGCAAGCTTGCCGGCCTCGAAGCCGGTCTCGAAGCCCCAGACCGCGAGTGCCGTGATGCCGGGCTTCAGATCGAAGGCCGCGCGCAGGGACCCCGTGGTCTGTACGGTCTTGAGGCCATGATCGGCCAGCACATGGGCCAGGCGTTCGCGGGAGCCCTCCGACCATGCCGCAAGGATGACGCGCCGGCCATCGGCCTGCAGCGCTTTCACATGGGCGACCGCCGCATCGAAGACGCTGCCGGCATTGTCGGCGCGCTCGGCCGCAAAGCTTCGACCCTGGCGGGCGCCGAGATCGACGATCAGCTTGCCGTCGCTATCGGGCAGCTGGAACGGCGTCAGCGACGCGACGCCCGCATTGTCGATCACGCCGCGCCATTCGGCCGGGGACAGGTAGAGCGCATCGGGTGGCAACGGCTTGTAGGGCGTCCCTCCCGTGCCGCCCTGGTCGAGGGCGGCCTTGCGCGCATCGTAGTAGTCCTTGATCAGGCTGATGCGCTCGCCGACCGCATCCTCGGCCTGCGCGTCGAGAACCAGCGGCACATCCGGCAGATAGGTGAAGAGCGTGTCGAGCCGGTCGGCCAGCAAGGGCAGCCAATGCTCGAGCCCCGCAGGCCGCCGGCCTTCGCTGACCGCCTCGTAGAGCATGTCGTCACGGCCGGGCGTGCCGAAGCTCGTGATATAGGACTGGCGAAAGCGCTTGATGCTCTCGCTCGTCATCTGCGCCTCGGACATCGGCACGAGATCGAGTCCGCGCAACTGGCCCGTGGTGCGCTGCGTCTCGGGGTCGAAGGTCCGGATCGATTCCAACGCGTCGCCGAAGAAGTCGAGGCGGATCGGCGCAGGCATGCCGGGCGGAAAGAGATCGACGATGCCACCGCGCACCGCGAACTCGCCGGTCTCGCGCACCGTCGAGGTCCGCAGGTAGCCGTTCATGTCGAGCCAGCGTGCGAGTTGCTCTGTGTCGACCATGTTGCCTGGCGCAGCCGAAAAGCTCTCCGAGGCCACCTTGCTGAAGGCCGGCACGCGCTGCAGCGCGGCGTTGACCGTCGTCAGCAGCAGACGCGGCTTGTCGCCTGACTTGGTCTTGGCCAGTCGCGACAACGTCGTCATGCGATGGGCCACGATGGCAGGAGCCGGCGAGACGCGGTCATAGGGCTGGCAGTCCCAGGCCGGGAAGCTCATCACCTCCAGATCGGGCGCCACGAACTGGAGCGCATTTTCCAGAACCTGCAGCCGCTGCCCGTCACGCGCGACGAAGACGAGCATTGCCGCGCCTTCCACCTTCTTCGCCCGGGTCCGGACGAGATCGGCAAGGACGACGGCGTCGAACCCGTCCGGCACGCTGGCGAGCGTCGGCTTGTCGCCCCGCTTCAGCGCGTCGAGGATGCGGTCGATCTGCAGCTTGGCGAGCTGGGCGGGGGGCGGAATGCTCATATCGGATTGTCGCTGAGTGCTCAGACGTGAATCGGCTTGCTGTGGTTGTGGAACGCCTTCAGCCGTCGGAACACGGCCGTATCGTAGTTCACCGGCACCTCGGCCTCTCCTGTGATCCAGGACAGCAGGTCTCGGTCGAGAACCTCGATCAGTTGCTCGAACTCGTCGAGTTCGGCATCGCTCAACGTGCCGATCTCGGCGTCGGCGAAGCGGCCCATGATCAGGTCCGTCTCCCGCATGCCGCGATGCCAGGCACGGAACAGGATCTTGCGGCGGCGCGGATCGAGATCGGCACTGGTGCGGGAAGAGCCACTCATCGTAAGCCTCGCATGAAATGCAAATGGCGGAACGGGCCGGCCCCGTCGCGGAACCTGCCGATGCAGGCTATATAGCGATGGCGTCGGGGCGAGTCAGTGGCCGAACCGCCGCGTTTCCCGCAATTCCGGTTCCCACCCGAGGCAGATGCGTCCTTCCCTGCTTGATCCGCTCTTTGCTCCCGCGACGATATTGCCCGGCGTCGGCCCCAAGCTCGGCAAGCTTCTGGACAAGCTGCTCGGCGACGGGACGCAGCCAGCGCGGGTCGTCGACCTGCTCTTCCACCTTCCCACGGGCGCGATCGATCGTCGCCCCAGCGCCAGCATCGCCGACGCTCCGGTCGGCGATGTCGCGACCTTTTCGGCCCGTGTCACCGAGCATCGCCCGGCCCCGCCCGGCAAGGCCAAAGCTCCCTATCGCGTCATCGTCGAGGACGAGACCGGGGACGTGACCCTGGTCTTCTTCCATGCCGATGTCCGCCATCTCCAGCAGACGTTGCCGGTCGGCGAGTTCCGCATCATCTCGGGCAAGCTCGAGCTCTGGGACGGTATGCGCCAAATGGTCCACCCCGACCGCATCATGGATGCCCGGGCCTTCGCCAGCCTGCCGTCGATCGAGCCGGTCTACGGCCTGACCGAAGGCATCGGGCCCCGCGTCATGACACGCATCGTGGCAGCAGCGGCGGAAAAATGTCCGGAGCTCGCCGAATGGCAGGACCGCAGCTTTCTGCAGAAGGCCGGCTTCGCCTCCTTCGCCGAGGCCATCCGTGCCCTACACCACCCGCCGGACCTGCGCGCCGTCGAGGGTGACACGATCGCACGCAGGCGCGTTGCCTATGACGAATTGCTGGCGAGCCAGATCGCGCTTGCCCTGGTGCGCCGGCAGCAGAAGAAGGCAGCCGGGCGCGTCACCGCCGGTGACGGCCGCAGGCTCAAGGCGATCGAAGCAGCCCTGCCCTTTTCGCTCACCGATGGCCAGCGCCAGGCCGTGGCCGATATCCATTCGGACATGGAGAAGCCCGAGCGCATGCTGCGTCTGCTGCAGGGCGATGTCGGCTCGGGAAAGACCGTTGTCGCCCTGATGGCGATGGTCGCAGCCGCCGAAGCCGGCCGGCAATCGGTGTTGATGGCGCCAACCGAAATCCTGGCGCGCCAGCATGCCGAACGGCTGGCGCCGCTGGCAGAAACGGCCGGGCTCAAGCTCGCCCTGCTGACCGGCCGCGAGAAAGGCGCCGGCCGACGCCAGGTGCTCGAGCGGTTGGCGAGCGGCGAGATCGCCATCGTGGTCGGCACCCATGCGCTGTTCCAGGAAGGCGTCGTCTTCCACGATCTCGCGCTGGCGGTGGTCGACGAACAGCACCGTTTCGGCGTCCATCAGCGCCTGATGCTGGGCTCGAAGGGCGAGGCCGTCGACGTGCTGGTCATGACGGCAACGCCGATCCCGCGCACCTTGGCGCTGACCTGGTTCGGAGACATGGATGTCTCGGTGCTCGCCGAGAAGCCGGCCGGCCGCAAACCGATCTCGACACGCGCGATCTCGCTCGAACGCTATGACGAGGTCGTTGGCGCAGTCGGCCGCGCGGTGGAGGCCGGCGCGCAGGTCTATTGGGTCTGCCCGCTCGTTCAGGAATCGGACACGCTCGATGTCGCCGCCGCGCAGGAGCGCTTCGAGGAACTGGGGGGGCACTTCGGCGCCAGGGTCGGGCTGCTGCATGGCCAGATGCCCGGGCGCGACAAGGACGCTGCGATGGCGGCCTTCGTTGCCGGCGAGACGCGCATCCTGGTGTCGACCACCGTCATCGAGGTCGGGGTCGACGTGCCCAATGCCAGCGTCATGGTGATCGAGCATGCCGAGCGCTTTGGCTTGGCCCAGCTCCACCAGCTACGCGGGCGGATCGGGCGCGGCTCGGCCGCATCGACCTGCCTCCTGCTCTATAAGGGGCCGTTGGGTCCGGTCGCGGAGGCGCGATTGACCATCATGCGCGAGACCGAGGACGGCTTTCGGATTGCCGAGGAAGATCTGCGCCTGCGTGGCGAAGGCGAGGTGCTCGGCACGCGCCAGTCCGGATCCCCCGACTGGCGCGTTGCCCGCCCCGAAATCGATGGCGATCTGCTGACCGCCGCTCGCGATGATGCGCGGCTCCTGATCGAGCGCGACCCGCACCTCGCCGGCGAACGCGGCGAAGCCGTCAGGACGCTGCTCTATTTGTTCGAGAGGGACGTCGCGATCAAGCTCTTGCGCGCCGGCTAGATCGTCGGACCGGATATCGTATCCAGTCAGACGATCTAGCCATCTGTGATTGCATCGGCTTTCCCGAAAACCGCAATCCACTTTTCGGGCCGATGCTTTAGCGCTGGAGATCCTGCGGGAGATCAATCCCGATCAAGCGGCCGTAGCGCGGGATCGGCATCGTCCGGGTGTGCCTTCGTGAGAACCACAATGGACCCAATCAGCAAAGCCGTGTGGTGCGTCGAGAGCCGCTTCGCCTCCGGGATCTCGCTCGACCAGATCGCCTCGGTCAGCGGCGTCTCGCGCTTCCATCTCTGCCGCGCCTTCGGCAACGCGACCGGCCGCTCGGTGATGCGTTATGTGCGCGAACGCCGGCTGACCGAAGCCGCCCGGAGACTGGCGAATGGCGCGCCGGACATCCTCTCCGTCGCGCTGGACTGGGGGTACGGCTCTCACGAGGCCTTCACCCGCGCCTTTCGCGAGCAATTCGGCCTCACGCCCGAAGAACTGCGCGAGCGGCGCGACCTCTCGGCGCTCAAGCTCGTGGAGCCCATCGTCATGGACGCAAGCCCAACCGTTATCCTGGAAGAACCCCGCTCACTGACCGGCAAGAGCATGCTCGTTGCCGGGTTCGGCAGCCGCTACACCTATGAGACCACTGCCGGCATTCCCTCGCTCTGGCAGAAGCTCACCCCGCATTTCGGCCATGTCCCGGGCCAGATCGGGGGCATCGGCTACGGGGTCTGCTACAACGCCGACGACGAKGGCAGCTTCGACTATCTCGCTGGCGTCGAGGTGAAATCCTTTTCCGACCTGCCACCCGAATTCGACCGCATCCGCATTCCCGAGCAGAACTATGTCGTGTTCCTGCATCACGGCCATATCTCGGGCATCAAGGGCACATTCGACGCAATCTGGCGCGACTGGCTGCCGAAGAAGGGCTGGAAAGCCTCGGAAGGGCCGAGCTTCGAGCGCTATGACGAGCGCTTCGATCCGCAAAGCGGTACCGGAACCGTCGAAATCTGGGTTCCGTTGAAGGCCTGACGACCTCCCGGACCAAAAAGGACGGCAAGTCCGCAGATCAGTTCTGGGACTTGCCGTTGCCTGGTGGCGCCTTCGAGCCATTCTCCCCCGGCTGGATCAGCCCGGCGGACATGATGAGCTTGGCGCCGTCCTCCACCGAGATTGAAAGCTCCACCACCTCGCGACGCGGCAGGTAGAAGAAGAAACCCGTGGTCGGGTTCGGCGTGCAGGGCAGGAAGACGCCGATCTGTTCGCTGCCATCCGGCAGCCGTGAGCTGATCTCGGGCGCCGCCTCCTGAGAGATGAAAACGATGGACCACATGCCCGGCTGCGGGAACTGCACCATGCCGACCTTGCGGAACGATGTGCCCGATTGCGAGAAGATCGTCTCGAAAACCTGCTTCACGCCCTTGTAGAGGCCGCGGATCACCGGCATCCGGTGCAGGATCGCCTCCCCGGCATCGAGCAGGGTACGCCCGACGAGGTTGGCCGTCAGGAAACCGAGCAGCGTCAGGCCGATCAATCCGATCACCAGCCCGAAGCCGGGGATCGGATAAGGCAGATAGGTCTCGGGCAGATAATTGTTGGGGATCAGCGGCTTCACCACCCCGTCGATCAGGTTGATGAACCACCAGGTCACCGAAGCGGTGATCGCCAGCGGCCCCGCGATCACGAGCCCGGTCAGGAAATAGCGGCGTAGCCGCGTGCCCGCAGTCGGCCGCAGCAAATCCGGCTGAAGCATGTGGCTGGGATCAGGAGGGCCGTCTGACGTCATGGCGGTCCGGGAATCCGATCTCCACAGGGCGTGCTTGCCTCGGCGGCGCTGCATCGCGATATGAGCAGGATAGCCGAGCCGGTGCTGCTGACCAGCCCCGTCTCACGTGCCGACGCGAATGCGGATGGATTTCGTGACCGAAACACCCCGGCAACTCCGCCGCTGGTACAGGCCGCTGATGTTCGCCGCTGGTTGGGTGTTCACCGGAATCGGGGTTATCGGCCTCGTGCTGCCGCTGATGCCGGGAACAGTCTTCCTGATTCTCGCGGCCTGGTGCTTTTCGCGGTCTTCGCCTCGCTTCGAGGCCTGGCTGCTTGGCCATCCCAGGCTGGGTCCGCACGTCCGTCGCTGGCGCGCAACCGGCGCAATCGACCGTCGGGCGAAATGGATCGCCTGCGGCTCCATGCTGTTCAGCTTCGGACTGGTGGCGCTGAGCGACGCTCCGCCCGTCGCGCTCTGGGCCAGYGGCGTCAGCCTGCTCGCCGCCGGAAGCTATGTCGCGAGCCGGCCGGAGCCGACCCGCCAGGATTGATCACTCGACCGAGGATTGATCACTCGACAGTGACGGATTTTGCCAGGTTGCGCGGCTGGTCGACGTCCTTGCCCATGAAGACGGCCGTTTGATAGGCGATCATCTGGATCGGGACTGCATAGACGATCGGTGCGAATAGCGGGTCCATATCCGGCATCACGATCGTCACCTCGGGCTCGATGCCGCATTCGGCAGCGCCCTTGGCGTCGGTGATCAGGATGATCCGGCCGCCACGTGCCGCGACCTCCTGCATGTTGGAGGCGGTCTTCTCGAACAGCGTATCATGCGGTGCGATGACGATGACCGGCATGTCCTCGTCGATCAGTGCGATAGGACCATGCTTCAGCTCACCTGCCGGATAACCTTCGGCGTGTATATAGCTGATTTCCTTGAGCTTCAGAGCGCCTTCGAGCGCCATCGGGAAGCTCGTGCCCCGGCCGAGATAGAGCACGTCGCGCGCCTTCGACAGCTTTCGGGCGAGCTTCTCGATCTCGGGTTCCAGCGTCAATGCCTGCGCCATCAATCCCGGCAGCGCTATCAGCTCGCGGACATATCGGGCCTCTTCCGCCTCCGAAAGCGTGCCGCGGGCGCGAGCCGCCGCAAGGGCCAAGCTCGCGAGCGCGGTTAACTGGCAGGTAAAGGCCTTGGTCGAAGCTACGCCGATCTCCGGCCCGGCCAGGGTCGGCGCCACGACATCGCTCTCTCGCGCGATTGTCGAGGTCGGCACGTTCACGACGGCAAGGACGTGCTGCCCTTCCTGACGGGCGTAGCGCAGGCAGGCAAGCGTATCGGCGGTTTCACCCGATTGCGAAACGAAGAGCGCGAGACCGTCCTTGGGCAGCGGCGCCTCGCGATAGCGGAACTCGGAGGCGACATCGATCTCGACGGGCAACCGCGCCAGCTTCTCGAACCAGTACTTCGCCGTCAGTCCCGCATAATAGGCGGTTCCGCAGGCCGAGATGGACAGCCGCGACAGCGCCTTCCAGTCAAAGGGGGCATCGAAGGGCAGGCGCACGGTTCCCGCAGCCATGTCCAGATACTTCGTCAGCGTATGGCCGACGACCTCCGGCTGCTCGTGGATCTCCTTGGCCATGAAATGATGGTAGTTGCCCTTCTCGACCAGGAAGGTGCCGGCGGCGACCCGCTGCGCGCGACGCTCCACCTGCGCGCCCGTGATGTCGTAGAAGGTCGCGCCTTTGCGATGGAGCACGACCCAATCGCCTTCTTCCAGATAGGCGATGAGATTGGTGAAAGGGGCCAACGCCAACGCGTCAGAGCCGAGATACATCTCGCCATCGCCGACGCCGACCGCGAGCGGCGAGCCCTTGCGAGCGCCGATCAACAGGTCTTCCTCGCCCTGGAACAGGAATGCGAGGGCAAAGGCACCGCGCAGGCGTGGCAGGCTGGCTGCAACCGCCGCAACCGGATTCTTGCCCCGCTCCATCTCGCTGGTGACGAGATGGGCGACGATCTCGGTATCGGTCTCGGTCTCGAAGACGCGGCCCGCAGCTTCGAGCTCGGCGCGCAGCTCGCGGAAGTTCTCGATGATGCCGTTATGCACGACCGCGAGCTTCTCGGTCGCATGCGGGTGAGCATTGGTCTCGTTTGGCTTGCCATGCGTCGCCCAGCGCGTATGGCCGATGCCGATCATCCCATCGAGCGGCTCGTTCGACAGGCGGATCTCGAGGTTCCTGAGCTTGCCCTCGGCACGGCGGCGCGTGAGCAGACCCTTCTCCAGCGTCGCGACGCCGGCGGAATCATAACCCCGATACTCGAGCCGCCGCAGCGCCTCGACCACCTGAATGGCTACGGCTTCCTTGCCCAGGATCCCCACAATGCCACACATGCCCGACCTCTTTGAGTGTTGCCGTTGCCGGCCCGTGTAGCTGCGAACGCCAAAAACACCCAATCACGTTGAATGTCAGACTGTGAACAGGCGTTTCGGMGTCGATTCAATCCGTATTCTTGGCCGCGCTCAGCTTCCTGACCTTTGCCCTATCTCGGAACACCTTCGCCCAACCGTCCCGCCCGACTTGCCTGCCGCGAGCGATCGCCAGCCCGTCAGGCGGAACATCGGAGGTGATGACCGAACCGGAGCCGACATAAGCCCCATCGCCGATCGTCACCGGGGCAACCAGCGACGAGTTCGAACCGACAAAGGCGCCGGCACCGATCGTCGTCTTGTATTTGAAGAATCCGTCATAATTACAGGTGATCGTACCGGCACCGATATTGGCCTCGGCGCCGACGCTCGCATCCCCGATATAGGTGAGATGGCTGACCTTGGCTCCTTCCCCGATATCCGCCGCCTTGATCTCCACGAAGTTCCCGACCTTGGCCTTGCGCGCCAGCTTCGCGCCGGGGCGCAGCCGGCCATAAGGCCCGACACTCGCCTGCGGGCCAACCTCGGCGCCCTCCAGATGCGAGAAGGCATGAATCACCGCGCCATCGGCAACGCTGACGCCGGGGCCAAAAACGACATTGGGTTCGATCAGGACATCGCTGCCGATTGTCGTGTCGTAGCTGAAGAACACGGTCTCGGGCGCAATCAGCGTCGCACCCTCCTTCATTACCGCCAGCCGCTTGCGGCGCTGGRACTCTGCTTCCGCAGCAGCGAGTTGGGCGCGGTCATTGACGCCCTGCACTTCGCTTTCGGGGGCGCTCAGCGCGACCACCTTCAAGTCTTTGGCGCGAGCGAGCGCCGGGGCGTCGGTCAAATAGAATTCGTTCTGGGCGTTCGAGCTGCCGATTGAATCGAGAATGGCAAGTGCGTGCCGACCGTCCAAGGCCATCAGCCCGGCATTGCAGAACCGGATCGTCCGCTCGGCCGCGCTCGCATCCTTGTGCTCGACGATCGCTTCCAGCACGCCGTCGCGCATCACAAACCGCCCGTAGCCAGTCGGGTCGGCAGCCTCGAATCCCAGCGCCACAACCGGCGCACCATCGGCGAGCCCAGCCCGCAGCGACAGGAAGGTCTCGGGCCGAACCAGCGGCGTATCCGCGAAGGCGACGAGGATATCGTCATAGCCCTCGGCCAGCGCCGCACGCGCCGCCAGCACCGCATGCGCCGTGCCGCGGCGCTCGGCCTGGACGAAGACGCGTGCCGACGGCAGGAGCGCCTCGACCTCGGCTGCGACGTCCGGCCGATCCGGCCCGATCACCACCGCGACCGCATCTGCCCCCGCCGCAGCAACTGCCGCGAGCGCATGACCGAGCAGCGAGCGGCCGGCCATCTCATGCAGCACCTTCGGGCGCTGCGATTTCATCCTTGTGCCCTCGCCCGCGGCGAGAATAACTGCAAGGCAGGTACGTCCGGGCTGTATTTCGGTCATGATTGTCGGCTTCCCTGCGGATCTAGCCTTTCGCTCCCGTGACCCTGACGGTGTCGCGTGGGCGATTTGGTGCATGGTGGCATTGCGGTCGCCGTGGATAGCCGATCCTGATGGCATTTGCCAAAACCTCCGGAGAGATCTTCGGCCGGCGTATTCGAGGGGCGAGACGCAATGGCAATACCTTTCCGCCGGCAACGCAAACGCGTTGCCCAAGTCGCTGGCCGCACGCAATTTTTAAGCGGCGACCGCTTTTCAGCCAGCCGGGAAATGATCTAGAAGCGCTGGGGTGCGACTGCGCCGCCCGCGTATGTTGGAAATAATGTCGAAATCCTTGAATCGCCGATGGTTTCTGGAGGGTGCGGCGTACAGCCTCGCCGCCGCGCCGCTTATGGGCACGAGCCCTGCATTTTCTCAGGCCAGCTGGGCCGCAACTGTACAGTCGGTGATCGCGGAAGGTCAGCGTTTCGATGCCGCACTGGTTGTCGAGGCCGCCCGCATGCTGTCGCGGCGCCCGATGGTTCCGGTGACGACCAATGATCTGCCCGAAGGCTACGCCACCCTGCCCTTCGACCAGTTCTCCGGGATTCGTGCGCAACCCGGCGGCCTGATCTGGGCTGGAGAGAACCGCGGCTTCACGGTCGAGCCGCTGCATCGCGGCTACGTCTTTTCTGCTCCCGTCAGCCTGTTCACGGTCGAAGACGATGTCGTGCGCCGCGTTGCGTTCGATCGCGGCAAGTTCGACTATGGCAAGGTTGCTCCCCCCCCAGCGGGCGTCGATCTGCAGTTCTCCGGCTTCCGGGTCTCCGCCGGGCTCGAGCGGCCTTACGAGGTTGCGATCTTCCAGGGCGCGACCTTCTTCCGCGCCGTGGCGCGCGGCCAGAACTTCGGTGCGCTGGCGCGCGCGCTGATCCTGCGTCCCGGCGAGACGCGGGGCGAGGAGATTCCCTTCTTCCGCGCCTTCTGGATCGAGCGCCCCAATCCGGCATCGGGCATGCTCGTGATTCACGCCCTGCTCGATTCCGAGAGCCTGTCAGGTGCGGTCCGGATGACTCTGCGCCCCGGCGACRTCACATTCATCGATGTCGAGATGACCCTGTTCGCGCGGCAGGTGCTGGACCATGTCGGCTTCGGCTGCACCACGGGAACCTTCATGTCGGGGCCTCAGAGCCGCCGGACCTTCGACGACGTCCGCCCGGCCGTGCACGAGGTCTCCGGCGTCCAGATGCTCACCGGCGCCGGCGAATGGATCTACCGCCCGGTCAGCAACCCGACCAATCTGCAGGTCTCTTCTTTCGTCGACACCAATCCGCGCGGCTTCGGTCTCGTCCAGCGGGAGCGCGATCCGGCAGCGTTCCAGGATGACGACCAGCGCTTCGAGCTTCGCCCCAGTGTCTGGATGGAGCCGCTTGGAGAATGGGGAGCCGGTTCAGTCCAGCTGATCGAGATCCCAAGCGATTCCGACATCAACAGCAACATCATTTCCTACTGGCGGCCGCGCCAGCCAATCGCCGCGGGCAGCGAAACCACGATCGCCTATCGCCAGGCCTGGTGCTGGCAGCCACCTGAGCGACCACCGCTCGCCCTGGCCACGCGCATGCGTCAAGGCCGCGGCACGCAGGGTCGACGTCGACGGTTCATGGTCGAGTTCACAGGTGACAAGCTGGCGGACCCCGCTGTGGTTGCGGCGACGCGCGCCAATATCACGGCGACGACCGGGGCGATCCATGGTTTGCGTCTTTGGCCTTATCCGGAACGCAAGCTGATGCGGGTCCGCTTCGAGGTCGACCCTGGCAATGAGAATCTCTCCGAACTGCGCCTTGTGCTCGAAGCCGGCGGCCAGCCCGTATCGGAAACGTGGTTGAATCGATGGACGTGGTGACCGAGATGCCGCCGCGCGCGGTCGAAACCGCTCCCCGTCCGGGCTTGCCCCGTCCGGAGGCAGCGACCCCGCCTGAGAACCGGCTGGTGATGCCGGTCCAGTCCTTCCGCAGCTGGAAGGCCTCGGAACGCCGCAAGCCCGCCGCACCATTGGCCTGGACGACGCCGTGGCTGAAGCGCCTCTTCGTCTTCGGCGGCGGTCTCGCGCTCACCGCCTATGGCGCCTGGGAAATGTACCATGTCGTGTCGGTCAGCCGCACGACCTTCCTGCAGTATGTCTTGCTGCTGCTGTTCACGGTCAATTTCTCGTGGATCGCACTCGCCTTCACCAGCGCGCTGATGGGGTTCTTCGGCCTGCTGCTTAGGACCGGCCGGACCGATCGGGCGGAATCCCTGCAGCATCGCACCGTCGTGGTGATGCCGATCTACAATGAGTCGACGGCGCGAACCTTCGCGGCGCTGGCCGCGATCCGGGAATCGGTAGAGGCCACGGGCCTCGGGGCGCATTTCGACTATTTCATCGTCTCGGACACGACCAATCCCGATGTCTGGATCGCCGAGGAGCGCGCCTTTCTCGCTCTGCGTGAACGGCTCGGCCCCGGCGCGCGCGTCTACTATCGGCACCGCCCGAAGAACCATCACCGCAAGGCCGGCAACATCGCCGATTTCGTCACCCGTTGGGGCGGTGACTACGAGCACATGGTCGTGCTCGACGCCGACAGCCTGATGACCGGCACCTGCATCGTGCGCCTCGCTGCCGCGATGGAGGCCGATCCCGACGCAGGAATCATCCAGTCGCTGCCGCTGATCATCAATCGCAACACCTTCTTCGCGCGGCTGCAGCAATTCGCGGCACGGGTCTACGGACCGGTGATCGCGACCGGCCTCGCCATGTGGTCGGGCCGCGACGGCAATTACTGGGGCCATAACGCGATCATTCGCACCAAGGCCTTCGCCGATCATTGCGGATTGCCCGATCTGAAGGGCAAGCCGCCCTTCGGCGGACATGTCTTGAGCCATGACTTCGTCGAGGCCGCGCTGATGCGCCGCGCCGGCTGGTCGGTCTATATGCTTCCCGACCTGACCGGCTCCTATGAGGAGAGCCCGCCCTCGCTGATCGACATCTCGGTGCGCGACCGCCGCTGGGCGCAGGGCAATCTCCAGCACTCGCGCATCATCGGCGCGAAGGGTTTCGTCTGGTCGACGCGCCAGCATTTCGCCACCGGCATCATGGGCTATCTCGCCTCGCCGTTCTGGTTGATGCAGCTCGTGGTCGGCATCCTGATCGTGCTGCAGGTCAATTACGCGCGCCCTGAATACTTCACCCAGGAGTTCACGCTCTTCCCGGTCTGGCCGCGCTTCGACCCCGAGCGCGCCTTGAACCTGTTCGCCCTCACCATGGCGATCCTGCTCGCACCAAAGCTCTTTGGGCTGCTGCTGACCCTGTTCGACGGCAAGCTGCGGCGCGCCTGCGGCGGTACCATCCGGCTGATTCTCTCGTCGCTGCTCGAGATCCTGTTCTCCGCCTTCTTCGCGCCGATCATGATGCTGATCCAATCGGGTTCGGTCTTCCAGATCCTGCTCGGACGCGACACGGGTTGGAACCCGCAGCGCCGCGACGACGGCTCGATTCCGTTGAAGGACATCATCCGGCGCCACCGAATGCACACCGCACTCGGCGCCATCGCCGGTATCTCGGCCTTCATGATCGCGACCTCGCTCTTCGCCTGGATGTCGCCGACGATCGTGGGTCTCGTGCTGGCCATTCCGCTGTCCTGGGCATCGGGCCAGCTCGCGCTCGGGCTCTGGCTGAAGCGACACAAGCTCCTGGTGACGCCGGAGGAAGGCGACCCGCCGGCGATCGCGCTGCGTGCCAATGCGCTGCAGGAGGAATTCGCCAAGGCGGGCTTCGACGAAGCCGACGGCCTCAAGGCGCTGCATGCCGATCCGCGCCTGCGTGCCGAGCACGACATGATGCTCCCCGAGGGGCATCCGCGCCGCCGCGGTGAAGTCGAGCCCGAGCGCGCCGTCGCACAGGCAAAGCTGGTCGACGCGGAAACGATCGACGAGGCGGCGATCTGGCTGAAGCCGAGGGAACGTATGGTCGTGCTTCACGACCGCGCTCTGGTTGGCTTGCTGTCCTCGTTGCAGCCGTCGAAGGACTAAACGGGGAAGCTCGTCAGTTTCGGAGCGACGGCGGGGGATGGGAAACAGATCGCCGGGCGTCGTCTGCCCTGCATAGCACGCTGCATTCGAGCCAGCATCCCGGCCGGGCGGCTTCGGCGGCTCGGAGCTGGGGCCCATGCGGGAAGAGAGCCTTCACTGGCCCAGTCAGGGTTCCCTGGGCTTTCCGGTCGCCGGAAGATCCGCGGTTCCGCATCATCCCAGCCGAAATCACCAGCCTCGTGCCAACGCGCATTCGCCGTCTGGCGCTTAAGTCCTCGGGCTGCTCACTGCCTGGTGAGGACATCCTGGATCGCCCGAGCGGCGACGGCGTGGCCATTCTCGTTCCAGTGAGCATCCGCCGCGAACTCGAATCGCCGCTGGTTGCGAGCCCAGTCCTCGGCGAAGACGGGGTGCAGGTCGAGGAAGGCGATCCCCGCCCGTGACGCGGCCTCGGCGGCGATACGGTTGAGCTTCAGCGCCGGGCTGTCGGGGCGGCCGGCGTAGATCGCGCTGCGATCGCCATCCATGGCCACCAGCAACTGGGCGCCGATACTGCGGGCCTGCGCCGCAAGGCGGACCATCATGTAATCCGTCGCGGCGCGGATATCGGCCTCGCGACTCAGCACCGACGCGACATCGATATTGGCCGCAAAGCGCGTATCTTCGGCCTGGGCCGGCCCGAGGAACGCATCCAGCAGAGCCTGCGGGCGCACCTGCCAGCGATAGAGGAAATAGCGCGCCGTCGCGGTCTGCCTGAGCCACTCCACGGCGCGGGGACGCCAGGGCTCAGGCGCGATCTCGCCTAGAACCTTGCCGCCCTCGACACGCAGCTTCAGGAAGCTCGACGTATACCGGCCCGGCGTGAAGACGAAGCTCTCGTCGAAGTCGTTATGGACCAGCAGCACGACGATCTGGTCCGGCCTCGCCGCCAGCACCTCACGGTCGATCATCTGGATATATTGGCTGAAGGGTGCCCCGGCGATGGCGTAGCGGTAGACCTCGACGGGGCCCGCGCTGGCAAGGCCACCCTGAATCACGTCGGCGACGCTGCGCCCGACCGGAACCTGCAGGGCCTCGACGAAGCTGTCGCCGACAAAGGCGACCCGTCGACGCCCGGGAATGCGCTCGGCCGGATAATCCGGCAAGGGCGAATTCCACCCCTTGGCGTTGATCGAGAATGGCGCCGCGATCTCGTCGCGCACGCGCCAGACGCCGGTCTGGTTCGGAGCATAGCGCACGAGTTCATTGGCGAAGTCGTTGCGCGGCACGTCGCTGCCCGGCAGCACGAAGCGAAACAGAACAAGCTCGCAAAACGCGAGAAACACCAGCAGGCTGGCCAGCGACACGCCAAGATTGATCAGGCCGTTGCGCAGGCGGGAGCGAGGTTTCTCCACCGTCATGCTCCCGCTCATTGCTCTAGTCGATATCCTCGACTTCGACCTCGGTGCCATAGACGCGCTGCGCGAGCGACGCCTCCATGAACGGGTCAAGATCACCATCGAGCACGTCCGACGGCGCCGTCGAGCTCACTCCGGTGCGCAGGTCCTTCACCAGCTGATAGGGCTGCAGCACATAGGAGCGGATCTGGTGGCCCCAGCCGATATCGGTCTTGGAGGCCGCCTCGGCATTCGCCTTTTCCTCGCGCTTCTTCAGCTCGACCTCGTAGAGGCGGGCGCGCAGCATGTCCCACGCCTTGGCGCGGTTCTTGTGCTGTGAACGCTCCTGCTGGCAGGTGACCGCGATCCCCGTCGGGATATGCGTGATGCGCACCGCCGAATCGGTCGTGTTGATGTGCTGCCCGCCGGCGCCCTGGGCGCGGTAGGTGTCGATCCGGCAATCCGATTCCTTGACGTCGATGACGATCCGGTCGTCGACGACGGGGTAGACCCAGACGGATGCGAAGCTGGTCTGCCGGCGGGCGTTCGAATCGAATGGCGAGATGCGCACGAGCCGGTGCACGCCCGATTCGGTTTTCAGCCAGCCATAGGCATTGTGGCCCTTGAACTGCAGCGTCGCCGACTTGATGCCGGCCTGATCGCCATCCTGATAGTCGAGCATCTCGACCTTGAACTTCCGCCGCTCGCCCCAGCGCCGGTACATGCGCAGCAGCATCTCGGCCCAGTCCTGGCTTTCGGTACCGCCGGCCCCGGGATGGATTTCGACATAGGTGTCGAGCATGTCGGCCTCGCCGGAGAGCAGTGTCTCGACCTGCCGGCGTGCCGCTTCCTGCTCGACAGCCTTGATCGCGACCTCGCCTTCCGTGATGGAGGCGGGATCACTCTCCATCTCGCCCAGCTCGATCAGCGTCAGGGCATCGTCGAGATCGCGCTCGAGCTTCAGGATGCCGTTGATCTGGTCTTCGAGCGAGGTCCGCTCGCGCATGAGCTTTTGCGCCTGCTCGGCATCATCCCAGAAGGTGGGGCCTTCGGAAAGCGCGTTCAGCTCCGCGAGGCGTCGTTGTGCGACATCCCAGTCAAAGATGCCTCCTCAGCAGTCCAATCGACTGCTTGGCGTTATCAAGTTGGGTCTGAACTTCAGGACGCATGATGCCGGCAGAGCTTTCCTTGATGGGATTCGATCCGGCATGCCGGACGGAGCTGTTCAGATAGGGGCGAAAGGCGCGGGTGTAAACGGCACAGAATGTTTTCCAGCCTGCGCGAGGCCATCAGAGAGGTGCAGTCATCTCCACGAGCTTCGCCACCGTGTTCATGTTGCGCGCCGTGCCGGGGTCGCAGGYCGGAATGCGCAAGCGTGAATCCGCCATCCCGTCGCCATAGAAGATATAGACTTCGCGTTGGGCGAGATGCATCAGCTCACCCCGGATACCGCGGGCATGGTCCAGGGTGTCAGCGGGAAGCGGCTCGTCGACGAAGATCGCCACCGTGCGGTTACCCGGCTTGTCCGAAAAGGGATTGCGCGCCAGCACCCCGGACATCTCGGCTGCAGATCTGACCAGCACACCGACTGGCTTTCCCGCATGGGTCCGGAGTTTGTCCTCGAGCACCGACTTGATCTGCGCTTCGTCCGCATCGCTCGTGAACACCACATTGCCGCTGGCGATATAGGTGCGCACCTGGCTAAGGCCAGCTTCCTCGCACATCGCCTTCAAAGTGGTCATCGGGAGTTTTCCCGTTCCCCCGACATTAACCGCGCGCAACAGGGCTATATAGGCCGTCATGGCGTCTCGCCGCATGCAGAGTTCGGCCCAATGCCGGCGCCCTCGCCGGCCGGGATACAGAACGCCGGCGCGAGGCACGGGGCCGATCTGGCCTTCGCTCCCACGCCGGCGATAACGGATCTAGTACAGGCCGCCGGTGCCGGACCCGACGCTGCGCCCGCCGCCGGGAGAGACGTTGAACGGCGCGCCGCCACCCTCACCCGCAGCACCGATGACCGAGTAGCTGTCGGGCGGAGCGGTACCCGGCTTGAAGGCTTCGAGAATGCCGCCTTCGCCACCGGCACGCATGCCGCTGCGCGGATCGACGCGGATCAACTTGATGCCGGCCGGCACGCGGAACGGCGTCGCCGGCTTGTCCTTCAGCGCAGCCATCATGAAGTCGCGGAAGATCGGAGCGGCATATTGGCCGGCCGTCGCCGAGTTGCCCAGCGACTTCGGCTTGTCGAAGCCCATATAGACGCCGACCGCGAGATCCGGCGAGAAGCCGACGAACCAGACGTCCTTGGCCTCGTTGGTCGTGCCGGTCTTGCCCGCGAGTGGCTTGCCGACCGACTTGACCACCTGCGCCGTGCCGTTCTGCACCACGCCTTCGAGCAGTGAAACCATCTGGTAGGCCGTCAGCGGATCGAGCACCTGGTCGCGATTGTCGATCAGGCGCGGCTCCTTCTGGCTCGCCCATTTGTCAGCATTGCAGCCTTCGCAGACGCGCTGATCGTGACGATAGATCGTGCCACCAAAGCGATCCTGGATGCGGTCGATCAAGGTCGGGCGAATGCGCTTGCCGCCGTTGACCAGCATCGAATAAGCCGCCGTCATGCGCATCACGGTGGTTTCACCGGCGCCGAGCGACATCGAGAGCACCGGCAGCATGTCGTCATAGATGCCGAAGCGACGGGCATATTCCGCGATCAGCGGCATGCCGACATCCTTGGCAAGGCGGACCGTCATCAGGTTCTTGGAGAACTGGATGCCGTAGCGCAGGGTGCGTGGCCCGGTCGACTTGCCATCATAGTTCTCAGGCCGCCAGACACCGAGGCCGCCGCCCTGATCGACCTCGATCGGCGCGTCGAGCACGATGCTCGACGGCGTATAGCCGTTGTCGAGCGCAGTGGCGTAGACGAACGGCTTGAAGGACGAGCCCGGCTGGCGCAGCGCCTGCGTCGCGCGGTTGAACTCCGACTGGTCATGCGAGAAGCCGCCGACCATGGCCAGCAYGCGGCCGGAATACGGATCCATCACGGTGATGGCACCGTTGACCTCGGGCATCTGGCGCAGGCGGACCTGGCCGGGCCTGCTGTCAATCGGCTCGACATAGACGACATCGCCGACCGAGACGGCCTGGGCGACGCGGGCGCGTCGGGTCCAGCGGATGCCGTCACCCGTCAGCGTCACGGTATCGCGCTCGGTCCGGAGATGACCGGAATTCTCGCGTCCCGGATGCAGGCCGAGTCGCGCGCTGTCGCCACTGACATCGAGCACGACGGCAAGGCGCCAGGGCGCCACGTCGCCGAGCACCGGCAAGTCGCCGAGCGCAATGCCCCAGTCGCGCGCGCTGATGTCGAGCTTCTGGATGGCACCGCGCCAGCCGCGCGCCTCGTCGAAGCGCACGAGCCCGTCGACCAGCGACTTGCGGGCAAGCAGCTGCATCTTGGGATCGACGGTGGCGCGCACGGAAAGGCCGCCCTCAAGCAACTTCTTCTCGCCATAGCGATCCTGCAGCTCGCGACGAATCTCTTCCGCAAAATAGCCGGCCGCGATGTTGTTGGGTGAAACCGTACGCGGGTTGACGCCGAGCGGCTGCTTCTTGGCGGCCTCGGCCTCCTCGCGCTTGACCACGCCGTTCTCCGCCATGCGATCGAGCACGTAGTTGCGACGCTCGATCGCCCGTTCGCGATTGCGGAAGGGGTGAAGGTCGGTCGGAGCCTTGGGCAGAGCCGCGAGATAGGCGACCTCCTGCAAGTTCAGCTCGTGCACCGACTTGCCGAAATAATTCAGTGCGGCAGCGGCAACGCCGTAGCTGCCCTGCCCTGGCGCCGGAGCTCCGAGGTAGATCTCGTTCAGGTAGAGCTCGAGGATCTTGTCCTTGGAATAGGTCCCCTCGATGCGCAGCGCGATCAGCGCCTCGCGAATCTTGCGCTCCAGCGACTGCTCCGAGCCGACGAGGAAGTTCTTCGCAACCTGCTGGGTAATGGTCGAGGCGCCCTGCGGCCGGCGACCGGAGGCGCGGTTGCGAAAATTCGTGATCGCAGCGCGGACAAGCCCTTCAGGGTCGACACCCATATGCTTGTAGAAATTCTTGTCCTCAGCCGAGAGATAGGCGTCTACGACCAGTTTGGGAATCGCCTGGATCGGCAGATAGAGGCGGCGCTCGCGGGCGAATTCGGCGATCAGGCTGCCGTCACCGGCATGCACGCGACTCATCACCGGCGGCTCATAGTTCCGCAGCTGCGCCGAGTCGGGCAGATCCTTCGAATAATGCCAGATGAACCCGCCGGCCACGACCGCGCCGATGACGAATACGATCGTGCCCGCAGCGAATAGCCACCCGAAGAGTCGCAGAATAAACCGCATCTAAGGCCCATGCCCCTGATTGCTGTGCAGTGACCGGTCTCGCCGGGTTCGCCGCAACAGAGCCGATCTCGTGCAAGAAACGGCTGCCACCGTCTCGCTCCCAGCTCTCGTCCTCGTCGCTTCCAAATCAGGTCTATAACACGGCTGAGATGGCGGAACCGTGGCCTAACGACCACAATCTTCGCCAACCGCATCAACAGGTCTCAACGTTGGTTCGCGGCAGCTTTTCCAGCCGAAAGCGTACTGGTGAAATAGCCATCGATCGCGTTGTGGACCGCCCCGACTGCCTGCGCTCGCCAGGATGGCGAATTCAGCAACTCCGCATCCTTGGGGCTCGACATATAGCCGAGCTCGATCAGCACGGAGGGAACATCCGGCGCGGTCAGGACACGAAATCCTGCGGAACGCAAGGGTACCTTGTGCAGCTTGACCGAACCGCCGAGCTTCTCGACCAGATTTCGCGCGAAGACCGAAGAGAATGTCCGGGTTTCCCGCTTGGCGAGATCCATCAGGATGCCCGCGACGTCCTGCACATCCTCGGCCGCGTCGAGGCCCGCGACGGCATCAGCCTGGTTTTCCTTGGCGGCGAGCCGGGCCGATTCGGCGTCGGTGGCGCGCTCCGAGCCGGTATAGATCGTTGCGCCGCGCACATCCTGCGCCTGCGTCAGCGAATCGGCATGGATCGAGATGAAGAGATCGGCGCCGGCGGCGCGGGCGATCTTCACGCGCTGCCCCAATGGTACGAAGGTATCGTCATCGCGCGTCATCATCACCCGATAGCGGCCGCCGGCTTCGAGTTGCTCCTTCAGAGCCAGCCCGAAGGCGAGGACGACCGATTTCTCGGCGATCGAGGCAACCACGGCACCGGGATCGATCCCACCATGTCCGGGGTCGATCACCACGAGTTGGCGTGTCTCGCCGTGCGGCTTGGGCACTTGAGACGCCGGCCCCTCCTGCGACTGCGGAGCCGGGCGCACCGAAGCTGCCTGGAACTCGGCCCGGCTTGCGCGCTTCAACTCCACGACCAACTCGCCGAATCCGCCGCGCACCTTGCGGACCTCGGCCTTCGCGACCACGGCTGGCTGAGCGAGATCCAGAATGATGCGGGAACGATCGGCCGTGAACATCCCGAAACGGAAGGCGCTGACGAAGCCGGCATTCTTGCGCGCCGTATTCGGCTGAACCTGGAAATTGACCGATGGCAGGTCGATCACCGCCCGATCGGGCGCGGCCATCACCGAGGCGCTGATCTCGACGGGACGCGAGAGCGCCATGGTGAGCCTGACGACCTCACCGGCCTGCTCGATCCTGGCATCGGTCGCGACTGGAAACTCGTTTGCAGGCCTGGGCGCAGGATTGGCGTTTACCGGCGCGCATGGCGCTAGAATCAACCAGGACCCGAGCATCAGACGGACCACGCCTGAAACCGTCAGCCGGTTCAGGCCAGCGCTGTGGGAATGGAACGTCAGGCGAATGGATCCCATTGGCGTCACCAAGGCTTAACCATAGCGACGCAGAAGCTTAACAGCCGGTTACCACGCAATTGTGATGGCGAGAACCGCCCCGGCGCCACCGCCATGATGTTGCCCAAGCGATGTGACTTGCAAATCACTGTCACCTGTCTGTAATGGGGGTGGTTGCATTGCAAAGCCACCCGTAGCGCGCATCCGGATTCGAGGATCCGTTGGCGTCCGGGACACGGCGAAGCGACAGGCCCTTACAGGACTTGTCGCGGCAGGGCAGCCGCCAACGGATCGTCCGCGGACGGCCTGCGTCAGGCATGAGGTTCGACGCATGGCAGTCTTTCGCGAGCGTGCAAACGCGGTGCAATCGTCTTCGACGCACGCACTGCAGGTTAGGTCAGATGTCGGGGCATACGACGCCGCTTAGCTCATCGGTGCATCGTCCATACCTTCGGGACTGCGGCGGGCTTTTTGCCCGGGCAGGCTTCCCGATCCGCCATCGCGTCCTGATCCCTCACTCCCTCCTGCAACATGCCGGTTCATGCCGGCTCATGCGCGGCGCCCCTGCCCGCGGCAGCGGATATCCTTCCGCAGCCCGGCGGGTCCTGTCGGCGGCTGCGCCAATGGAAATCTCTTATGGCCAACAAGATGCTTATCGACGCAACACACCCGGAAGAGACCCGGGTCGTGGTGGTGCGCGGCTCGCGCGTCGAGGAATTTGATTTCGAATCTGCCAGCCGCAAGCCGCTGCGGGGCAATATCTATCTGGCGAAGGTGACGCGGGTCGAACCTTCGCTCCAGGCCGCATTCGTCGAATATGGCGGCAACCGTCACGGGTTCCTCGCCTTCTCCGAAATCCATCCGGACTACTACCAGATTCCGGTGGCCGACCGGCAGGCCCTGCTCGCCGAGGAGGCACGCGCCGACCGCGAGGAAGAGCGCGACGAGGAACGCCGCGAGAAGCGCGGCCGCCGCGACCGCGGCCGGCGTGACCGCGACGGACGCGCCAAGAAGGCGAGCAACGACGAGACCGTCAGCGCCGATGTCGTCGAGACCGACGGCAAGGAAGCCGCCATGGTCAACGAAGGCGCGCCCGCCTTCGGCGAGTATTTTGCACCGGAGGTCGCAGAATCGAGTGACGAGACCGTCGTCGAGAACGCTGCGCCCCTGACCTTCGAGACCGTGATCGAAGCCTCTGCAGAAGTCGGCGAGGCGTCCGCTGACAACGAGGAAGGGCGCCGTCCGTCCGAGAATGACGAGGACGAGAACGGCGAAGACAGCGACGACCACGGCCACGACGAGCCGCAGGAAGAGCCGGAGCAGCTCGGCGGCGGCGACGCCCTGGACGATATGCCGGAGCGCCCGCGCCACTCGCGCCGCCAGTACAAGATCCAGGAGGTGATCAAGCGCCGCCAGATCATCCTGGTCCAGGTCGTCAAGGAAGAACGCGGCAACAAGGGCGCGGCGCTCACCACCTATCTCTCGCTCGCCGGCCGCTATTCGGTGCTGATGCCGAACACCGGCAAGGGCGGCGGCATCTCGCGCAAGATCACCAATGCCGAGGACCGCAAGCGCCTCAAGGAAATCGCCCAGGAACTGGAGGTGCCGGAAGGGATGGGCATCATCCTGCGCACGGCCGGCGCCTCGCGCACCAAGGTCGAGATCAAGCGCGACTACGAGTATCTGATGCGGATGTGGGAGAGCGTGCGCGAACTCACGCTCGGCTCCGTCGCGCCGGCGCTCGTCTATGAGGAAGGAAACCTCGTCAAGCGCTCGATCCGCGACCTCTACAACAAGGACATCGACGAGGTTCATGTCGCCGGCGAGGAGGCCTACCGCGAGGCCAAGGACTTCATGCGCATGCTCATGCCGAGCCATGCCAAGAGCGTGAAGGCCTATCGCGACCAGACCCCGCTCTTCGCCTCGTTCGGCGTCGAGAGCCAGCTCGACGCGATGTTCTCGAACACCGTCACGCTGAAGTCCGGCGGCTATATCGTCATCAACCAGACCGAAGCCCTGGTCGCGATCGACATCAACTCGGGCCGCTCGACCCGCGAACATAATATCGAGGACACGGCTCTCAAGACCAATCTGGAAGCGGCGGAGGAAATCTCCCGCCAGCTCCGGCTGCGCGATCTTGCCGGTCTCATCGTGATCGATTTCATCGACATGGAGGAGAACCGCAACAACCGCGCCGTCGAGAAGAAGCTCAAGGACTGCCTCAAGAACGACCGTGCGCGCATCCAGGTCGGCCGGATTTCGGCCTTCGGCCTGCTGGAGATGTCGCGTCAGCGCATCCGCACCGGCGTCCTCGAGAGCTCCTCGGTCCCCTGCCCGCACTGCGCGGGTGCCGGCATGATCCGCTCGACCTCCTCGGTGGCGCTGCAGATCCTGCGCGCGCTGGAGGAGACCCTGATCAAGAGCGCCTCGCACAATCTTTCGGTCCGGACGCGGCCGGAAGTGGCGCTCTATGTCCTCAACCAGAAGCGCGCGCATCTCACCGATCTCGAGACACGCTTCGCCGTCGCGATCACGGTCTCGGCCGACGCGACCCTGCTCGGCACCCGCTATTTCGAGGTCGAGCGCGGCGAGTTCGTCGGCAATGAAGGCCGCGTCGTTCCGAGCCCGTTCAAGGCCGAGGCGATCGCGCATGTCGATGACGATGCGCTCGATGCAGCAGCCGAGGCGGAGGCTGCCGGAGGAAGCGAAGACGAGCAGGAAGACGCTACCCAGGCAGACGCCGTTGCGGAACGCGGGGATGGCGAAGCCCGTGGGGACGGCGGACGCAAGCGCCGCCGCCGTCGGCGGCGCCGGCGTGGTGGCGAGCGCGATGCGAACGGCCAGCAGATCGAGGGCGGCAGCGACGCCGAAGGCGATGAAGGCGACGAGGATGGCGACGAGCACGCCGACAGCCCCGCTGTCGCGGAAGCCGCCCCGGCTCCCGTAGCCGAGCCGGCCGAAGCGCCTGTCGCCGAGGCTGCAGCCGAAGCCGTCGAAGAAGCCAAGCCGCGCCGCGCCCGCCGCAGCACGCGCAAGACCAAGGCCGAAACCGAGCAAGAGGCAGCCCCCGAAGCGGCGAAGGCAGCCGAGGGGGTGACGGAGACCGTCGCCGCCGAGGCCGCACCGGCCGAGAAGCCGAAGCGTAGTCGGGCACGCAAGAAGGTCGTGCCGATCACCGAGGACGGCGTCGCCGCCGAGGCTCCCGCCCCCGCAGTCGAAGCTCCGGCTGCTCCGATCGAGACGCCGATCACCTCCGAAGCTGAGCCC
>NZ_JBFTRC010000066.1:0-26189 GCF_056399325.1 Allobosea sp. 01N443 | reverse complement strand
GCCTTCACCTCCGTGCTTGCCATCGTCGCGCTGCTCGGCGGCAGCCTCTATGGCTGGGTCTGGCTCGACCCGGCGGTGGGCATCGTCGGCGCGCTGGTGATCGCGCATTGGTCGTTCGGATTGCTGCGCGCCTCGGGAGCGGTGCTGCTCGATACTGTGCCCGACAAGGCTCTCGCCGCCGGCATCGAGGCGCGACTCACCGCCGAGGGCGCAGAGGTTGCCGACCTGCATCTCTGGCAGGTTGGGCCAGGGCATTGCTCGGCGATCGTCTCGGTCGTGGCCACTGATCCGAAGCCGCCCGCAGCCTACAAGGCACTGCTCGCCGGGTTGCCGATGCTGTCCCATGTCACCGTCGAGGAACCCGCGCATCGCCGCGCTGTGATGCATCAGGAGCCCGCCCGGGCTCAGTGGATCATGTCGCGGCGCTTGAGCAGTAGATACACGCTGAGCGCTGCCAGGGCGCACAGGATCACGACATAGACAAAGCCCCATTCGTTCTCGAGGAAGGGCAGGCCCTTGGTGTTGACGCCGAACAGGCCGGTGATCAGCGTCGCCGGCATCAGCGTCGCGGTCAGGATCGAGAGCACATAGAGATGGCTGTTGGTCTGGGCGGTCAGGCGCGAGGCAATCTCGTCCTGCAGCAGGCGGGCGCGCTGCTGCACGATCTGGACGTCGGTCAGCATGGTGTCGACGCGCTGCAGCAGGCGGCTGGCGGCGCTCTTCACGGTCTCCGGCGCAGCCCGTGTCGAGGCATTTTCGGAGAAGCGACGGAAGAGCTGGTGCAGGCCGTTGAGCTGGCGGTGCAGCCTCACCGTCCGCCGGCGGATCAACCCTAACCGGCGCGCCTCGTCGCTGACGCGCTCGTCGATGACATGGTCCTCGATCGAGTCGGTGTCCTCTGTCAGCTGCATCACCGCTTCGGCCACATCCTCGATGACGAACTCGATGATGCGCTCGAACAGCATCACCGGCGAGCTCGCCCGGTAGCCGGCCTCCAAGGCGTCGCGCGTCAGGCGCGTTGCCTGCATGGCCTGTCTCCGACCTGTCAGCAGAAACCGGTCGGCGATGATCCAGTGCAGCATGCCCATCTCGTCGGCGGGGCTGTCGACCTCGCGGATCTGGTCGAAGGTAATGCCCCAGGCGAAGTCACGATTGTGATGGAGGCGCTGGTGATCGTCCTGGGTCAGGAACAGGGTCTGCGCCTCGGCGGGCAGAGCGGTGCAATCGGCGACCCATTGCTTGGCKCGGCCATGCACGAGATCGAGATGGATCCAGACGAACTCGGCCTCGGGGAGGGCAAGGTCGGGCATCTCGCGGCGAGGAAGGAGATGCGCACGGCCGTCGGAATCAAAATGGTAGACCCAGACGAACCCGGCCCGGGATTGCAGATCATGGAGCATTCCGGCCACGCCCTGGCGGGCGATTTCTCATCAGAGGTTGCGCTGCCCGGGATCAGGGCGCGCGTCTCATGACAGCTTCGTGACAGCGCAGCGGGTGCCGCAAAGTCAATCGCGGGCGAGAGAGCCGGTCACTTGTGGATCACGGTTGGCGGTCGCCTTGCCCGGGACGCGCGCGGGAGGCAGCATCTTGAGCGTCGCGCCTCCGGCAGCCTGCGGCGCCTTGGAGCCGGCCGATGTCGCAGGTGCGCGGTTGCCGGCAACCTTCGGCTCGCCACCCCGCCACTTCCGGGCGCCGATGTCGAAACGGCCCTCGCGCCAGGCTGCGAATTCCCGCTCGGACCCGAAGAACGCGTTGCGGTCGACATCGCCGGTTATGCCGGGCACGCGTCCTGTGGTGGTGAACTGCCAGAATTCCCATTTGCTACGCTCATAGCGATGGCGCAGTGGGGCCGCGGTTGAGCGCAGCCAGTAGGGATGATCGTTGAACTCGCCTTCCAGCACATCCTCGTGGAAGGTGATGTCGGTATAGATGATCGGCTTCTTGCCAGTGTGTTCCTGCAGGCCCTTCAGCATCTCGCTGATCTTGGCCAGCGCCTTCTCGCGCGGGATCTTCTTGCCGCAGCTCTCCGACTCGCCGTTCCATTCGACATCGAGCACAGGCGGCAGGGCATCCGGGTCCTTCGGGATATGCCGCTTGAACCAGCGCACCTGATCCTTGGCCGGGCGGCACCAATAGACGAAATGGTAGGCACCGCGCGCTACGCCGGCCTTCTTCGCCCCCTCCCAGTTCTTGCGGAAATTGGGGTCGAGGTGGTCGCCGCCCTCGGTCGCCTTGATGAAGGCAAAGCGGGTGCCGGCATCCTTGACCTTGGCCCAGTCGATCTCGCCCTGCCAGCGCGAAATGTCGATGCCCTGGATAGCCTGGCGGCGTGCATCGCGGACGCCGTGATGGGGCGAGGCGTCGCCCTTCTTGGGATAGAGCGCGAGGGCAGGGCCGGAGCAGCCGAGTGCAAGGCCGAGAACTGCAAGAAAGCACCGCAGTCCCTTGTAATCGGTCTTCATACGCGCCGGCATCCGCCCCTCCTGCATGCAAACAGTGGTGCGGCAGTCGTGGTTAAGGCGCGGTAAGCGTTCGCTCGGATGCGAGCGGATGATTTCAGGGTTGGTTAACCGGCGCGCCCGCTATCCGCCGATCTGCAGCGAGGACGGCACCGGCTGCAGCGCGCCGGGTATGACCGGGGCGGGCGGAGCCTGGCTGACCGGAGGCTCGAATTCCGGATCATTGACGATGCTGGGGCTGGGTTGCGCCGGAGAGGCGCGCCGCTTGGTCCACTGCCTCCGGCCGATGTCGAACTCGCCGTTGATCCAGCCGATGAACTGCTCTTCGTCGCCGAAGAACGCGTTGCGGTCGACATCGCCCCTGATGCCCGGCACGCGGCCGGTCGTGGTGAATTGCCAGAAGGCCCAGGGGCGGTTCTCGTAGCGTGTCTCGGGCTTCGCTGCCGTCGAGCGGATCCAGTAGGGATATTCGTTGAACTGCCCTTCCAGCACGTCCTTATGGAAGGTGATGTCGGTATAGATGATCGGCTTCTTGCCGGTGAGCTGCTCGAGCTCGGTCAGCATCAGCTGGATCTTCTCCAGTGCCAGCGAGCGGTCGATCTTCTGCGGGCAGGTCTTGGAATGGCCATTCCACTCGACATCGAGCACCGGCGGCAAGGCGCCGGGGTCGTTCGGGATATGCTGCTTGAACCAGACTGCCTGCTCATGGGCGGGGCGGCACCAGAAGACGAAGTGGTAGGCTCCGCGCGGCACGCCGGCCCGGCGCGCGCCTTCCCAGTTGCGCAGAAAGGAGGGGTCGATGTGGTCGCCGCCCTCCGTCGCCTTCATGTAGACGAAGCGGGTGCCGGCGCCCTTGACCGCGGCCCAGTCGATCTCGCCTTGCCAGCGCGAGATATCGATGCCCTGGACGGCATAGTTCAGGGCGCTCGCGACGCCGGGATGCGGCCGGGCATCGCCCTTCTGCGGATATCGGCCCTCGAACGCCACGCAGCCGCCAAGGACCGCGAGCGCGGCGACGGCGACGGCGAGAAATGGGGCTGAACGGAGGCGGGACATGCGACGGGCGATCATCTCGCGGAGAATTGCGGAGAAAACTTGACGCCCGGTTTACGTTACCGAAGTTTTTGCTTTCGTCACCCCAGGCCGAGCAGAAGTGTGGCGATCCCCAGAAAGGCGAAGAAGCCGACCACGTCGGTGACCGTCGTGACGAAGGTTCCGGACGCAATCGCCGGATCGATGTCGAGTTTGTCGAGTGCCAGTGGAATGAGGACGCCGGCAATGGCGGCCGAGATCAGGGTGACGACCATCGCGATCGCGATGACGGCGCCGAGGCCCGCGCTCCCGAACCAGGCGGCGGCGATGGCRCCGGTGATCACGGCAAAGCCGAAGCCATTCACGAGGCCGACGACCAGTTCGCGGGTGAAGAAGCGCCGCAGATTCCAGGCGCCAAGCTCCTGCGTGGCCAGGGCGCGGACAGCGACCGTCATGGTTTGAGTGGCGGCGTTGCCGCCCTGGCTCGCTACGATCGGCGCCAGGATCGCCAGCGCCACGACTTTTGCGAGCTGATTCTCAAACAGGCTCATCACCGCGGCGGCGAGAAACGAGGTCATCAGGTTGACGAAGAGCCAGCTGAAGCGGCTCCAGATGATCTTCCGGACCGGGTCCGAGAGCTCTTCGTCGGGATTGACGCCGCCGAGCTGTTTCACATCCTCGTCCGCGGCTTCCTCGATGACGTCGACGATATCGTCGATGGTCAGCACGCCGACGAGACGACCGGTCGCATCGATCACCGGTGCCGCAACAAGATTGTAGCGCTGGAACAGCCGCGCCACGTCCTCGAGTTCGTCGGTCGCCTCGACGACCCGCCGGTCCTCTTCCAGCAGCTGCGAAATCACCACGGGGCGCCGGTTGCGCAGCAGTCGGTCCAGCCGCACCGTGCCGACGAAATGATGGGCCGGGTCGGCCACGAATATTTCGAAGAATCGGTCGGGCAGGTCTGCGGTGTCGCGCAGGAAGTCGATGGTCTGGCCGACGGTCCAGAAGGGCGGCACGGCGATGACCTCGCTCTGCATGCGCCGGCCGGCCGTGTCCTCGGGATAATCCAGGCCCTGCTGCAGGGCGATGCGCTCGGAGGGCGTGAGCTTGTCGAGGACCTCCTGCTTGTCCGCCTCGTTGAGGTCCTCGAGAATGTAGACCGCGTCGTCAGTGTCGAGTTCGCGTACGCCTTCCGCGACGGTCTCGGCCGAGAGCTCTTCGAGAATTTCCTCGCGAACGGTGTCGTCGACTTCGGTCAGCGCCGTGAAGTCGAAATAGGAGCCGAGCAGCGAGATCAGGCGCGGGCGTTCGTCGGCGTCGAGGGCTTCCAGCAATGCGCCGAGATCGGCCTCGTGCATGTCGGCAACGATGCCGCGCAACGTCGTGACGTCCGAGAGCAGGACGGCCTGCGAGACCTGTTCGACCAGCGCGGGATCAATCGCGCCATCCTCGTCGCGAATCCTGCGGGTGGCGGATTCGTCGGGAGCGTTTTCGGCTTCGACCATCGGTCCGACTCCACGATTTGAGGAAAGGGCTTGGATTCGAGGGAAGGGCCTCTTGTGTCAGCCGTGGACTGTGCTGGCAACGCGCCGCGGCGACCTCACGTTTCATGGCCGGCAGGGCCGAAAACCAAAACGGCGACCCGCGAGGGTCGCCGTTTCAAGGCATCAGCCTGAATTTGGTGCGGTCAAGAGGACTCGAACCTCCACGGGTCTCCCCGCTACCACCTCAAGGTAGTGCGTCTACCAATTCCGCCATGACCGCAGCGGCTAAGAGAAAACCGCGGTGAGGCGGTGAACTCCGGAGCGGCGCGGGTCTAACAAATCGAATCCGCCGCGACAAGCTCGTTGTGTGGAAAACTTTGAAATCCTTTTCAGGCGGCCTCGGCAATGGTCTGCGCGCTGAAGACCGTGGGGCGCTTCAGGAGCTCGGTGATCTCGACAGAGATGCGCGAACCGCTGACCACGACGTTGCCGCGGGCGAACGGGTGATTGTTGGCGAGAATCTGGACTTCGTCGTTCTCGGTGGCGTTGAGCTCGATGATCGCACCGCGGCCCATGCGCAGCAATTTGTAGATCGGCATCTGAGTCGAGCCCAGAACCACGGTGAGCTCTACCGAAACGAGATCGAGATCGGCCTTCAAGTCCTGCCTCCGAAACCCTACTTGCGAATTCAACCAACGAAACTTGCCTGCCGGCCGGCTTCGGCGCATGAGCCTGCCGGCGACAGGCGGTAGCCGGTTAGCGATCGTTGAACAAACAGAGTTAATGCACCGTGAAGACACGTGAGACGCTTGCGGTTTCATTCCTGCCGCAGCCGGGCTCCGAGCCCGTCGAATGGGTCCATGCCGGGGGGCTTGTCGGCTATGACGAAGCTGTCGCCGAGATGGACGCGCRCGCGGCGCTGATCGCGGACGGCAAGGCCCGCGAGCGCGTCTGGCTCATCGAGCATCCGCCGCTCTATACCGCCGGCACCTCGGCCCGCGAGGCCGATCTGATCGAGCCCGAACGCTTTCCGGTGCATCAGAGCGGCAGGGGCGGGCAGTTCACTTATCACGGTCCCGGCCAGCGGGTGGCCTATGTCATGCTCGACCTGAAGCGTCGCGATCCCGACCTCCGGCGATTCGTTGCCGCCCTCGAAGCCTGGCTGATCGGCACGCTTGAGCGCTTCAATGTCCGCGGCGAGCGGCGCGAGGACCGTGTCGGCGTCTGGGTGCGCCGGCCCGAGAAAGGAGCGGATAGCGAGGACAAGATCGCCGCCATCGGCATCCGCGTCCGGCGCTGGGTTTCGTTCCACGGCATCTCGCTGAATGTCGAGCCGGAGCTGTCGCATTTCGGGGGAATCGTGCCCTGCGGCGTCAGTGACCAGGGCGTGACCTCGCTGGTCGATCTCGGGTTGCCGGTGACGCTTCCGGAGGTCGATTCGATGCTGCGTGCCGAGTTCGAGAGGATCTTCGGGGCAACCGTTCTCGCCTGAGCCTCGACTAAGGCTCTTCATCCTTCGTTCACCATCCGTTGACCAAAGCCGGCCAACCTCCCGCGGTGGGATGAATCGGAAACGGGGACGAAGATGATCCGGACAGTGATGTTCGCGGCCGCCTGCGCGGTCGTGCTGGGTGCCTGCACCACCAACGACAAGATCATCGCCGGCGCGGCTGCGGGCGCCGGCACGGGGGCCCTTATCGGCGGGCCGATCGGAGCGGTTGCGGGGGGCGCGATCGGCGCCGTGGCTGCCCCTGCGGTGGCGCGCTGAGAGCGGGCGGATTTGCGCTCGCGCCCCTGCGCATCCGCGCCGGTTGGCGTTTTTCGCGTGGCGCGCCATAACCCGGCGAGGACTTCTTCGCTTAAGGGAGCGTGCCGTGGCGGTCATCGAGAGCAAGGTCGATCTCAACTCGGCCGAGACGCGCGCCAACGCCGAGGCCTGGGACGGCCTGCGTGCCGAGCTGGCCCGGCACCGCGCGGCCGCTGCGCTCGGCGGCAATGCCAAGTCGCGGGAGCGCCATACCGCTCGTGGAAAACTGCTGCCGCGGGAGCGGGTGCTGCGCCTGCTCGATCCGGGCTCGCCCTTCCTCGAGATCGGGGCGCTGGCCGCCTTCGAGATGTATGACAAGGAGATCCACGGCGCAGGCATGATCGCCGGGATCGGTCGCGTTGCCGGCCGCGAGGTGATGGTCGTCTGCAACGACGCCACCATCAAGGGTGGCACCTATTACCCGATGACGGTGAAGAAGCATCTGCGGGCGCAGGAGATCGCACGCGAGAACCGGCTGCCTTGCGTCTACCTCGTCGATTCCGGCGGTGCCAACCTGCCACACCAGACCGATGTCTTCCCCGATCGCGAGCATTTCGGCCGGATCTTCTACAATCAGGCGACGCTCTCGGCGGAGGGGATTCCGCAGATCGCCGTCGTCATGGGCTCCTGCACGGCCGGCGGCGCCTATGTGCCGGCGATGTCGGACGAGACGGTGATCGTGCGCCGGCAGGGCACGATCTTCCTGGGTGGCCCGCCGCTGGTGAAGGCGGCGACCGGCGAGGTTGTCTCGGCCGAGGACCTTGGCGGCGCCGATGTCCATGCGAGGCTGTCCGGCGTCGCCGACCATTATGCCGGCGACGACACCCATGCGCTCGCGATTGCGCGCCGCATCGCTGCCAACCTGAACAGCGTCAAGCGTCCCGATATCGACATCGCCGAGCCGAGGGAGCCACTCTACGACCCCGCCGAGCTCGAGGCCGTGGTGCCGACCGACCTGAAGAAGCAATACGACATCCGCGAGGTCATCGCCCGGCTCGTCGACGGCTCCGAATTTGACGAGTTCAAGCGACTCTACGGCACGACGCTGGTCACCGGTTTTGCCCGCATCCACGGCATGCCGGTCGGCATCATCGCCAATAATGGCATCCTGTTCTCGGAGAGCGCGCTGAAGGGCGCGCATTTCATCGAGCTCTGCTGCCAGCGTCGCATTCCGCTGCTCTTCCTGCAGAACATCACCGGCTTCATGGTCGGCCGCGATGTCGAGACGCGCGGCATTGCCAAGGACGGCGCCAAGCTGGTCACGGCAGTCGCCTCGGCCCGCGTGCCGAAGATCACCGTACTGGTTGGCGGCTCCTTCGGCGCCGGCAATTACGGCATGTGCGGGCGCGCCTATTCACCGCGTTTCCTGTTCACCTGGCCCAACTCCCGTATCTCGGTGATGGGCGGCGAGCAGGCGGCGAGCGTGCTCGCGACCGTCCGCCGCGACAATATCGAGGCTGAGGGCAAGTCCTGGTCGGCCGAGGAGGAAGAGGCCTTCAAGGCCCCGATCCGCGCGAAATACGAGGATGAGGGCTCGCCCTATCACGCCACCGCGCGGCTCTGGGACGATGGCATCATCCTTCCCTCCGAGACGCGCCGCGTGCTGGCGCTGGCCTTCTCCGCCTGTCTCAATGCCGAAGTGCCGGAGACCCGCTTCGGCGTCTTCCGGATGTGAGGCGGGAGCGCTGGCCGCCAGGGGCTCAGCCCAGCACAAATGCCTCGTGCACGGCGCTCTGGACGCCGCCGCCCATGATCGGGCCGCCGCCGGCGACATGGATGGCGTCTCCGACCAGTGCAGCGCCGAGCCCGTGGCGGGGCGTTGGCATTGGAGCGTATTGCTCCCAGGCATCGCCAACGGGGTCATAGGCCTCCATCTGGCCGAAGACGCGGTTGGTGCCTTCGCCGCCCATGACGAAGACCTTTCCGCGGTAGAGCACCGCGCCGTGGCCGGAGCGGGCTGTTGGCAGCGGATTGCGCGGCGTCCATTTGTCGGTCGCCGGGTCATAGGCGTGGTGCAGGTTCGAATTGGTGTGGAAGGAGTCGACGCGGCCGCCGATGACATGGATCAGGGGCGCGATGGCGAGCGTGCCGGTGTGGTCGCGGGCGGTCGGCAACGGCGCGCGGTTCTCCCAGTTGTCGGCCTTGGGATCGTAGGTCAGGTGCCAGTCGATCGACTTCTTGGTGTCGGTCGTCTCGCCGATGGCGCCGCCAATGACATGCAACCGACCGCCCAGGCCAACAATCGCCGCCGAGCCGACGGGGCGCGGCAGGGACCTGATCTCGGCCCATCTGTCTCTCGCCGGATCATAGACGAAGCAGCGCGGATGCGGCTTGCGATTCTGCTCCAGGAAGCCGCCGATCGCGTAGAGCTTTCCGTCCAGGAAGGCGACGCCGACATGGTTGGCGCCTAGCGGCAACGGAGCGGCATCGCTCCAGCGGTCGGAGGCTGCCTCGTAGACATGGTGATAGGGGCGRTCGACGCGCTGCTCGGCATACCCCCCGACGATGTGCATCTTGCCCTCATGCGCCGTCGCCCAGGCCATTTCCGAGCGCGGCATCGGCAGCGGCGCCTTCGCCTGCCAGCGGCCGGGGTTGGCGGCCTTCGGGGCAGGGGAATCGAAGACGTTCTGCGTCTTTGCAAGTTCCGGCCGGTCGATGCGGCCGGGCTGGTTCAGCCGCTCATAGGCGCCGCCATGGTGCTCGTGGCCCGGCTGCTGGGCMAGTGCGGGGGCAGTTGCAAGCGTTGCCGCTCCGGTGGCGATGAAACGGCGGCGGCTCAGGCTGGTCATCATGCATCCTCCCTCGCTACAAGACTATGTCAGCCGCGGGCCTTGGCAAGCGAAAGGGCGGGGACGGGCTTGCGCCAAACCCTGTTCCGCATACTGCATACGCTGTTATGGTCCGGCCGCCTGAAACGGTTGAAATCACGGGAAACGCGAGGATACGCATGTCTGGGCACAACAAGGTCGCCATCATCACCGGTGCGGGTTCGGGCGTCGGCCGCGCCGTCGCGATCGCCTTCCTCAAGGACGGGTATCGCACGGTCCTCGCCGGGCGTCGGGTGGACGCGCTGGAGGAGACGATCAAGCTCTCGGGCGCCCCGGCCGCGCAGGCGCTCGCCGTCTCGACCGATGTGACCGACCAGGCTTCCGTGAAGAACCTCTTTGCCAGGACGAAGGAGACTTTTGGCCGCCTCGACGTGCTGTTCAACAATGCCGGCGTCAATGCACCGGGCGGAATCCTGCTCGAGGATCTCTCGCTGGAGCAGTGGCAGGCGGTGGTCGACACCAACCTGACCGGGCCGTTCCTCTGCACGCAGGAGGCCTTCAAGCAGATGAAGGACCAGAGCCCGCGCGGCGGTCGCATCATCAACAACGGCTCGATCTCGGCGCAGGTGCCGCGCCCGAACTCGGCCGCCTATACCGCGACCAAGCACGCGATCAGCGGCCTGACCAAGACCGCATCGCTCGACGGCCGCAAATACGACATCGCGGTCGGCCAGGTCGATATCGGCAATGCACTGACCGAGATGGCGCAGAAGATGACGACCGGCGTGCCGCAGGCCGACGGCTCGATCAAGGTTGAGGCGGTGATGGACGTGGCGCATGTCGCCTCCACGGTTCTGCACATGGCGAGCCTGCCGATCGAGGCCAATGTGCTGTTCGTCACCGTGATGGCGACCAAGGCGCCGCTGGTCGGGCGCGGCTGATCTCTCGGCGTCACGGCTGGGCCTGTCCCGGTCATGACGCCTTGCGTCGCCAGCTCGTTGCAGGACAGTGGGATGCCGGCCTTGAGGAGCGCCTTGCATGTCCGCGTTCGAGACGAACACGCCGTTTGAAGACATGGAAGGTCGGGGCGGGCCCGGCCATGACAGCAAGGCGCAGGCACGCATGGCCCGCGCCTATCGCCTGACCATCTGGGGCATCGCGCTCGGCATTTTCCTGTTCGCCGCCCATGTCGTGCTCTGGGCGCACGGCATCGGCAACGCCCAACTGCTCAAGGACGGCGTCGACTGGGTCTACGACGTCCTGCTCTACGGCATCGCCGCGCTGGTCTTCGGCCGTGACGAGCGGGCCGAGCGCTGGGCCGCGCTCGGTATCGGGGCGGTCATGGCGGTCGCCGGTATCCACACGCTCTACGACCTCTGGGACAAGATTGTCAGCCCAAGGCCGATCGAGATCTGGACGCTCGGCTTCTCCGCGGCGAGCGCGATCGTCATCGCCATCCTGATCGTCGCGCTGCTCTGGCGCTTCCGCCGCGAGACCAATCCGGTGATCAAGGCGACCTGGCTCTCCAGCCGCAACGACGTGATCTCGACCACCGGCTTTGCGCTGCTTGGTCTCGTCGCCCGCGTCGCCCCGGTGCGCTGGCCGGAATATCTGTTCGACCTCATCGTGGTCGGCATCTGCTTCCAGGCGACCTGGGCGATCTGGAAAGCTGCCCGGGTGCCGCAGGACAAAACCCTCCCAGCGGAAGCCTGACACGGGCCTTTCGGAAGGATCTTCCCCTACGGCAGGCGCCGGGGGACGGTTCTTGTCCGCACCCGGCAAACAAAAAAATCCTGTTCGGCTGTTCTTGYGCGGCCCTGGCGGCGACGATCTCCCTCCCGATTTCTCGATCAAATGGACGGAGTTGAGGCGATATGGCTGGGAAGACGCGACTGGGATGGGTGCTCGGTTCGGTGCTGGGGGGGCTCGCATCGATCGGGGCTGCCTGGGCGAATGGCGGTCCGCTGGTGACGACCGAATGGCTCGAGCAGAACCTCGCGAATCCGACGCTTCGGATCGTCGAGGTCAGCGTCGAGCCTGGGCTCTATGAACGCGGCCATATCCCGGGGGCGCAGAACGTCGTCTGGCACACCGATCTGGTCGAGACCGTGTCACGGGATATCGCGACACCTGAGAAATTCCAGGCGCTGGCCCGCAAGCTCGGCCTCGACAAGGATACGACGGTCGTTCTCTACGGCGACAGCAACAACTGGTTCGCCGCCTGGGGCGCCTGGGTGTTCGACATCTACGGCCTGCGCGACAACGTGAAGCTGCTCGATGGTGGCCGCAAGAAATGGGAGCTGGAGAAGCGCCCGGTCGCGACCAGTCCGGCACCGGTCAAGGCGTCGGGCTTCACCGTCTCCCAACCCAACCGCACGCTGCGCGCGCGGCTGACGGATGTCGTGAATGTCGTCGAAAGGAAGTCCGATGCCCGCATCCTCGACATCCGCTCGCCCGACGAGTTCTCGGGCAAGATCATCGCACCGGCTGGGTTCCAGGAACTGGCGCTCCGCGCCGGCCATATCCCAGGCTCCGTCAACCTGCCCTGGGCACGCGCAGTCAACCAGGCTGATGGCACGATCAAGCCGGTCGAGGAGCTGAGGAAGCTCTATGCCGAGATCGGCATCGACGGCTCGAAGCCGATCATCACGACCTGCCGGATCGGCGAGCGATCGAGCCATAGCTGGTTCATCCTGTCGCGCCTGCTTGGCTACCAGGTCGCCAATTATGACGGTTCCTGGACTGAGTACGGCAATGTCGTCGGCCTGCCGATCAATAACCCGGCGGGCACGGTCTGGAGCGGCAAGTGAGCGCCAGGCTGGCGAGTCTGCCCGGGCAGCATCCATGAGCATGTCCGACGACACTGGCGCGCTCRATTATCAGCGGGCGCGCGAAGCCGCCTCGGGCGGGATTGCTGCCGATGAGCTGCAGTTCCCGCCTGCGCGCTTCGTGGCCGCGACGGCCGTCGTCCTGGTGCTCGCCGGGGCGATCCATCTCGTCGGAACCCATGGCGACCCGGCACCGCAACTGCAGCTCTCGCTGATCCTCGGCGCGGTCTTCGGTTTCGTGCTGCAGCGCTCCCGCTTCTGCTTCCTCTGCATCTGGCGGGACTGGCTCGACCGGCGCGACCCGCGCGGTCTGCTCGGTATCCTGACTGCGCTTGCGGTCGGCATCGTCGGCTATACCCTGATCTTCGGAGCCTGGCTGCCCGACCCGTCGGGGGCACGGCTGCCGCCGACGGCCCATATCGGTCCGGTCGGTCCTGTACTGGTTCTGGCGGGCCTGGCTTTCGGCGCCGGCATGGCGATCTCCGGCTCCTGCATCAGTGCCCATTGGTACAGACTGGGCGAAGGCTCGCCGACCGCGCCCTTCGCGCTGATCGGGGCCGGGCTTGGCTTCGGGCTCGGTTTCCTGAGCTGGAACGAACTCTACCTGCTCAGCATCTCGGAATCCGCGGTGCTCTGGCTGCCGCGCCATCTCGGCTATGCCGGCGCGCTGCTCGGTGGCCTTGGCGCGCTGGCCGCGCTGGCGCTCGTGCTGTTGCGGGTAGGGCGGCCGATCGGCGGGACCGAAGCGGAGTCACAAGCCCCTTTGCATCAGGTCTTCGTCGCGCGCTGGCCGTCCTGGCTCGGCGGTCTCTTCCTCGGCCTCGTCGGCATAGCAGCCTATCTGCGGCTGAGCCCGCTCGGCGTCACGGCCGAACTCGGCTCGCGCTCACGGCAGGTGGCGAACGCTTTCGACCTGCTGCCGGAGCGGCTGGAAGGCCTCGACAGCTTTCGCGGCTGCGCCACGGTGATCCGTGACGCCTTGCTGACGCCGAACGGTCTGTTCGTCATCGGCCTTGTGCTGGCGTCCTTCTGCGCTGCGCTCGCTTCGGGCGAGTTCAGGCCGAGCCTGCCGCGTCCGCCACAGATCCTGCGTGGGATTCTGGGTGGCGTGCTCCTCGGTTGGGGAACACTGGTCGGGCTTGGCTGCACGGTCGGCACGCTGCTCTCGGGCGTATCGGCAGGCGCAGTCTCCGGCTGGATCTTTGGTGTGGCGCTGCTGGTCGGAGCTACGGTCACGCTGAAACTCGGCCGCCGACTCGGAGTGCTGAGTTAGGCGGGTCTTCCCTTGGAGCGCAACGAAGCTATCGAAAGGGCTGCTCTGTTGCCTCGCGATCGGTCAGTCGGCTGCGCCTCCTCCCAAAGCGGGGAGGAGGCGTACGCGCGACGAGCCGCGCATCCGCAGATGCGCAATGGCGCGCAGACATCGCCGTGCGGATTGCTATAACGGGGCAGACGTTCAAAGGACGCGGCCCATGACGATCGCCGAGAAACTGCCTTCCATCCTGATCGCCAATCGCGGCGAGATCGCTTGCCGCGTCATCCGGACAGCCAGGCGCCTGGGCCTGCGCACCATCGCGGTCCATTCCGACGCCGATGAGGATGCACTCTTCGTAGAGATGGCGGACGAGGCCTATCGGATCGGTCCTGCGCCGGCCCGCGAAAGCTATCTCGACGCCGAGAAGATCCTGGCCGTTGCCAGGCAGGCGAATGCTGCCTGCATCCATCCGGGCTACGGCTTCCTCTCCGAGAATGCCGATTTCGCCGATGCCTGCACCGCTGCCGGCATCGTCTTCGTCGGTCCGCCGGCCTCGGCCATTCGCGCCATGGGCTTGAAGGATGCAGCCAAGGCGCTGGTCGAGAAGGCGAAGGTGCCGGTGGTCCCGGGCTATCACGGCGCCGAACAGGATGTCGGCTTCCTCGCGGGGCAAGCCGAAGTGATCGGCTATCCCGTGCTGATCAAGGCGGTCGCGGGTGGCGGCGGCAAAGGCATGAAAAAGGTCGATCGGCCAGAGGATTTCGCCGACGCGCTCTCCAGCGCCCAGCGTGAAGGCAAGAGCGCCTTCGGCGATGCCCGCGTGCTGGTGGAGAAATACGTGCTCTCGCCGCGCCATGTCGAAATTCAGGTCTTTGGCGACAGTCATGGCAATGTCGTCCACCTCTACGAACGCGATTGCTCACTGCAGCGCCGGCACCAGAAGGTGATCGAGGAGGCCCCGGCTCCGGGCATGAGCGCCGAGGTCCGGGCGGCGATGGGCAAGGCAGCCACCGAGGCGGCGCGCGCTGTCGGTTATGTCGGCGCCGGCACGGTCGAGTTCATTGCGGATGGGCGGGAAGGCCTGAGGGCCGACCGCTTCTATTTCATGGAAATGAATACGCGCCTGCAGGTCGAGCACCCGGTCACGGAGGCGATCACGGGGCTCGATCTGGTCGAGCTCCAGCTCAAGGTGGCGGCCGGCGAGCCGCTCGGCTTCACCCAGTCCGATGTGCAGGCGAATGGGCATGCCGTCGAAGCGCGGCTCTATGCCGAGGATCCCGAAAAGGGGTTCCTGCCGTCGACCGGCAAGCTCTGGGCGCTGCAGTTCACCGAGGGGGAAGGCATCCGCATCGATACGGGCGTCGAGGCCGGCGACACGGTGACGCCGTTCTACGATCCGATGATTGCCAAGGTCATCGCCCATGGCGCCGATCGCAATGAGGCGCTCGACCGACTGGCGCAGGCGCTGGGCGAAACGATCGTCGCCGGGCCGCGCACCAACCTTGCCTTCCTCAAGCATCTCGCGGAGGCCGAGGGCTTCCGGCAGGGGCCATTCGATACCGGTTTCATCGATCGTAATCTCGATGCGCTGGGTGCCGTGCCGCAGCCGCTTGATGCCGCTGCGGTAGCTGCTGCCGCGCTGCAGCTCGAGGAGCAGCGCCAGGAGGCCGGCCTCGTTGCAGCGGCGGCGCATGAGGGCGGGGCGCTTTCGCCCTGGGTCGTTCCCGATGCCTTCTCGCTGATGCCGCGCCAGCCGCTTGGCCTGCCGCTCTCAGTCGACGGCGAACGGATCGATGCCCGGATCGAGTGGCATGAAGACGGTGCGCGCGTCAGCCTGCCTGGCCATGAGATCGATGAGGGCGAGCACGAGATCACGCTGGCGCAGGCCGAGCGGGGCGTCTGGTTCGCGCTGCACCGCGGGCGGCAGACGACGGTTTCGCTCTACGATCCGTTTGCGGTCGATCTCGACGCCGCCGCGGGGTCTGGGGGCGTCATCAAGGCGCCGATGCATGGCAAGCTGATCGCGCTCTTCGTCCAGCCCGGCGAGCTGGTCACCAAGGGCCAGCGGCTCGCGATCGTCGAGGCGATGAAGATGGAGCATGTGCTGACGGCTCCGCGCGACGGCACCGTGACTGAAGTTGCCGGTCAGCCGGGGGCACAGGTGGCCGAGGGCGCCAAGGTCGTGGTGCTGGGAGAGTAGGGCTCCAACTGATTTCGGTTATCCCAGCGTTGCTGGCCCGCCATCGTTGATGCCACCGCCGCGCTTCAGCGGGATAGCCTTGTGCCAGCCGAGAATTGGGCCGGCTCTAGGTTTCATCGAGGAGCGCCGCAGCCTTTTCCGCGACGGCAAGATTGATCTCTGCAAGCGGGTCGTCGTCGCCGAGGAACCAGGCGGCCGACAATCCGCACCAGGCCAGGAGCCAGCTCAGCAGGCGGCGGCGTTCCAGCCCCGATTTCTCCAGAACGATCTCCAGCCGACGCTCGAAACGCCCCGGGACGATGGCGACAGGCGGATCGGGGTCCGAGAGATCGGGATCGCAGAACAGGATCGTGTACTCGAAGGCGCGGTCGCCGAGCACACATTTCGGGTCGATGGCGAGCCAGCCGCGCGACTCGAAATCGAGCACGTTGTCGTGGTGGAGATCGGCATGCAGCGGCACGATCTCGCGCTGCGCCGGGAGCAATTCGGTCGCCGCCGCAGCAGAGCGCGCCAGGATGCCGCCCMGCTGCGAGGCCATCGGAAACAGGTCGGCAAACCAGGTTTCGAGCGGAATGAGGCCGGCCGGTGCCGGGCCGCGCGGTTTGTGCAATCCCGCGATCGCTTCGCACAGGATCGCCGTCGCCTCGTCGTCGGCAGCGGCGCTGTTGCGAGCCATGGCCGAAAGCGAACGTTGGCCGGTCGCGCGTTCGAGCAGCATGGCGTCGCCGGTCGGGCTGCGGGCGAGCAGCCGTGCCGCCCCCTCGCCAGCCCAGTATTCCAGCGGCAAATAACCGAGGCGCTCGTCGGGCGCCTCCGGCAGCTTCAGCATGGCGGGTGCGCCGCGATGCCTGACAGGGAGAAGGTGGCTGCTATGGGTGACGATCGGCACGCCGTCGGGCACCAGGCCCCAGCGTGCGAGATGGGGCGCGAAGTCATAGTCCGGCATGGTCTCTCAGGTCGTCTGCGTGCGGTTGCGGCCGATCAGCGGATATTGCTCGACCTCGTAGATCTGGCCGGAGACCGGCGCGCTGTCGTCGGAGAGCCAGAACGCTGTGTGGGCGGCGATCTCGTCGGGCTGCATGATCCGGCCCGTCGGGGCGAAGACCGGCGAAACATGGTTCTGCCAGCCCGGCTCGCGCCCCTCGCGCTGCTGGGTCGCGTCCTCGTTCGCCGTAAAGGTCCAGCCAACATTCAATGCGTTGACCCGGATGCGTTCCTGCCCGAGCGCATCGGCGAGATTACGCGTCATCGTCGTCAATGCGCCCTTCGACATGGAATAGACCGTCAGGTCGCTCTGGCCGCAGAGCGCGTTGATCGAACCGACAGTGACGATGGCGCCTCCGGATTTCTGCAGGCGGAAGGCGGCGATCGCCGCCTCGGCGCACAGAAGCGGGGCGCGGGTATTGATCGCGAAGACATGGTCGAAGAAGGCGGCCGTGGTCTCGCCGATGACGCCGCGTGGATAGATGCCGGCATTGTTGACCAGCCCGTCGATGCGGCCAAAGGCCCCGACGGTGGCGTCGACGAGCACCTGGGCGGTGGCGGGCTCGGCGAGGTCGCCAGCCGCGCCTTGCGTGGAGGCTCCGAGCTTGGCGCAGGCGGCCGCCACATGTGCGTCGTCCTGGCCATGAACCAGGACTTTGGCGCCTTCGGCGACGAGACGCTCAGCCATCGCATAGCCGATGCCCGATGTGCTTCCGGTAACGAGAATAGCCTTGCCGGCAAGTCCACGCATGTTCTGGGTCTCCTTCTCCCGGTACTGAGGTATCGCGTCTCTCGGCTGTCGTCATCCCGGGTCAGCGCAAGCAGAGCCCGGAGACGGCTGAGAGCGGGCGATCCAGCCTCTGTGGAGAAACTCCGGCAACGCTGGCCCGGTTCGCCAGGGGGGATTAATATGCGGCCATGGCCTTGCACATGCTCAAACTCTGCGTCGGCGCCGAATCCATTCGCGATCTCGAGGAATGGGTCGAGGAGCAGATGGCGTTGATGCGCCGGCTCGGCCGCCGGGAAGAGCAGACCCATACCACCCGCATGGTGCCCAAGCGCATCGAGGAGATCGTCGATGGCGGCTCGCTCTACTGGGTGATCAAGGGGCAGATCTCGGCGCGCCAGCGACTGACGGATATCCGGCCTTTTACCGATGGCGAGGGGATCGGGCGCTGCCATCTGGTGATGGAGCCGGTGGTGATCCCGGTCGAGCCCCGGCCGTTCCGTCCCTTCCAGGGCTGGCGCTACCTGCAGCCCAAGGACGCCCCGCGTGACATCGGCCAGCATGGCGGCGACCTTGCCGAGATGCCCGAAGAGATGCGGCGCGAACTGGCTGGGTTGGGACTGCTCTAGGCTGGCGTTCTCTCGCGGAGCGGCCGGCTGCGCCCCCAAGGGCTGCTCGGGGTCCGGGTTAGCCCGTCACACGGAAATATTGTCGATCAGCCTCGTTCCGCCGAGGCGCGCCGCCACCAGCAGCCTGATCGGGCCGTCGGCCAGGCCGGTGACCGGGGCCAGCGTCTCGGCGTGGCGGGCCTCGAGATAGTCGAGCTCGAACCCGGCGGTGATGATCTCGCTTTGCGCCTGGCCGACCGCCTGGAAGAGCGGGTCCTCGTTGCGGATGCGCATGGCAAGGTTTTGCATGACATGGTGGAGCACGGGCGCCAGCGCGCGTTCCTCAGGGGAGAGGTAGCGGTTGCGTGAGGACATCGCGAGGCCATCCGGCTCGCGATGGGTCGGCGCGGGGATGATCTCGATGCCGAGATCGAGGTCCGCCGCCATCCGCGTCACCACCTTGAGCTGCTGGTAGTCCTTCTCGCCGAAGACGGCGCAATCAGCCCGGCTCTGGGTGAACAGCTTGCAGCAAATCGTTGCGACACCCTCGAAATGCGTCGGGCGGAAGCGATCGTCGAGGCCGACGGCGGCCGGGCCGAGCAGCAGCACGCGGCTGGCGAAGCCCGCCGGGTACATCTCCTCGACCGAGGGGAAGAAGATCGCGTCCGCCTGCGCCGCTTCCAGCAGGCTGCGGTCGGTGTCGAATGTGCGGGGATATTTCTTGAAGTCTTCGTGCGGGGCGAACTGGGTCGGATTGACGAAGATCGAGACGACAACGCGGCGCGCATGCTGCTGCGCCAGCTTCACCAGCGCGATATGGCCCTCATGCAGGGCGCCCATGGTCGGCACCAAGGCGATCCTTTCGCCCGCTGCGTGCCAGCCCGCCACCGCCCGGCGCAGGTCCCGGACCGTCTCCACCACCGCCACCTGCGTCATCGGTTCTCTCTCCATCGGCCGGAGACGGGTAGCAAATGCCGGAGCGATGGCCAATATCAGGTTTGGATTCGAGTTTGGCAGCGTGATGCGCCCGGGACCCTGATGACGCGAGAGACCGACAAGGCTGTAGGCAAGGCGGCGGGCGTTTCGCCCAATGCGCCACAGGCCGGCCATTCCGCGCCGGGAGAGATCGACAGGTTCCTCGGCGCCGCCAAGCAGCTCGCACCGCTTGCGACCGGGCAGGCCGGTCGGCTCGTCTTCGCGCTCGACGCCACGATGAGCCGTCAGCCGACCTGGGACCTCGCCTGCTCCCTGCAGGCAAGAATGTTCGAGGTCGCGGCCGGCTCCGGCGGGCTCGCTGTGCAACTCGTCTATTTCCGCGGCTTTGCCGAATGCCGCGCCTCGGGCTGGATCGGCGAACCGCGCCGCCTGACCGGGCTGATGACGCAAATTGCCTGCGAAGGCGGGCAGACCCAGATCTCGCGTGTGCTCAGGCACGTCCGCGACGAGGCCAGGGTAGTGCCGGTGCGCGCCTTCGTCTTCGTCGGCGATGCGATGGAGGAGGATGTCGACACGCTCGCCACCCTTGCCGGCGAACTCGGCCTGCGCGGCATTCGCGGCTTCATGTTCCAGGAGGGGGGCGATCCTGCGGCAAGCGCTGCCTTCGCCTCCATCGCGCGGCTGACCGGTGGCGCCTATGCGCGTTTCGACGCGACTGCGCCGGGCTCGCTGCTCGATCTGCTGCGCGGCGCTGCCGCCTATGCCAGCGGAGGACGCGAAGCGATGCTGAAGCTTGCCGGTGCGAGCCCCGCCGTGAAGGGCCTGCTCGCCGCCATGGATGGAGGCCGTCGGTGACGCTGCTCTACGGCATCGCCGTCGTGATCCTGCTCTGGTGGGTTTCGAAGCTCTTCACCGGGGCCAATCCGCAACTGCTGGCGAAGGCGCTGAAGACGCTGGGTGGCGTTCTCTCGCTTGGCGTGGCGGCTCTCATGATGCTGCGAGGCCGGCTCGACATGGCGATCTTCGTCGGCGGTATCGGAGCCTGGCTGCTCGGCTGGAGTGCCTATGGGCCCGGCGGAATGCGCTTTCCCTGGAGCGGCGGGGCCCGGGAGACACCGGGCGCGCGCTCGCGTGTCTCGTCGACATTGCTGGAGATGGAACTCGACCATGATAGCGGCGGCATGACCGGTAAGGTCAAGGCCGGCGCTTTCGCCGGCCGCGATCTCGATGCGCTGAGCCTCGACGAGATCGCCCGTCTGATGCGGGACTGCCTGGCGGGGGACCCGGAGGGAGCGCGGCTGCTAGAGGCTTATCTCGACCGCCGGACGCCCGGCTGGCGTGAACACGCTGATGGTCACCGCGACGCGGGGCAGGGCGGCGCGACGCGCCCGGGCGCGATGACGCAACAGGAGGCCTACGAGATCCTGGGGCTTCAGCCTGGGGCGGGCGAGGAGGCGGTCCGCGAGGCCCATCGAGCCCTGATGAAGCGGATCCACCCGGACGCCGGAGGCACCAGCGGGCTTGCTGCTCGCGTCAATCAGGCCAAGGATGCTCTGCTGAAGTGAGATTCCGGGCTGGAACGACATGGCTGAGGTCCTTTCCCAGTTCGTTCAGCCGCGGATCGCGAAGCAGGAGAAGCCGTCGCGCTTGAGCTTGGCGCAGGCGTTCTGAGCGTCCTTCGGATCCTCGAAGCCGGCGAAGCGGGCGCGGAAGAGCGTGGTGCCGCCCTTCTCGACCTTCTCGGTGAAGGGGGATGCCTCGGCGAGCGGGCCTGCGGCCTTGGCGCGGGCCTTGGCCAGGATATCCTTGGCCTTGGCTTCGTCATCGGTGGCGCCGAGCTGGATCACCCATTTGCCGGATGGGATCGCGGTTGAACCGCTGCGTGCATCGCTCGCCTTGTTGCTGTCCTGGGCCTTGGCGAGCGTCGTGGTGCCGGCAGAGGGAGCCTTGGCCTGGGCGATGGCCGGGGCGACTTCAGGCTGGCGCAGTTCGACCTTGGCGGGCTCGGGAGCCCGGGCGACGGGCTTTTCTTCAGGTTCGGCAACCTTTGCAATCGACGAGGTGACATCGACATTCGCCGGGGGGCGCAGGATCTTGCCGTCGACCGGCGGGGCGCCGATCGACCAGCGCATGGCCGAGGGTGTGGTCGTCGCGGTGACCGGACGCATGCCGGAGAGCGGCAGCGGCTGAGCGCCGAGATTGATCGGGCGCGGCGGCGCGATCGGTGTGGTGGTGGTCGCGGCATAGGCGCGGGCAGCCGCCGGGACTTCCGGCTCGCTCTCGACGCGCGGACGCGGCACCGGCCTTGGCGCGGGCTCGCTGGCGGCCGCATGCTGGACGGGAGCCGCGGCAACCTGGGTCGCCTGATGCGGACGCTCCTGCGCCGGCTCGGCCTCGGCGACCATCGGGGCGGACCGTCCGCCGGCCGCGGCGCGCGGCAGATTGGCGGCGACCAGGTCGGCCATGATCTTGTCGCGGCTGGCGCCCGAACGGCCGCCGAGCACGACCGAGACGATCTGGCGACCATCCGACTTGGCCGATGTCATCAGGTTGAAGCCCGAAGCGTTGGTGTAGCCGGTCTTGATGCCGTCCACGCCCTCGACGCGGCCGAGCAGCTTGTTGTGGTTGCGATAGGCGCCGCCCGCATAGTTGAACACGCGGGTCGAGAACATCGGGTAATAGCGCGGGAAGCGTTCCTGGATCGCGCGGGCGAGAATGGTGAGGTCGCGCGCCGTCGTCAGGTTCGGCGGATTATGCGGCAGGCCATGCGGGTTGTAGAAGCTGGTCCGGCTCATGCCGAGCGAGCGGGCGCGCGCCGTCATCATCCGTGCGAATTCGTCCTCGGAGCCGCCGACATTCTCCGCGACCGCCATGGCGACGTCATTGGCCGATTTGGTGATCAGCGCCATGATCGCGTCGCGCACCTCGATCGTCTCGCCGGGCGCGAAGCCGATCTTGGAAGGCGCCTGACGCGCCGCGTAGGACGAGACCGTCAGCTCGGAGTTCATGTTGAAGCGGCCGCGCTCGAGCTGCTCGAACAGCAGATAGAGCGTCATGACCTTGGTGAGGGAGGCGGGGATGCGCGGGGCATCCTCATTCGCCGCGTGCAGCGTGCGACCGCTCTTCACGTCGACGACCATCGCCGCATAGGGCGGCGTATAGCCACCGCCCACATGGCGCCGCTTCTTGCGTGCGGCCTCGGCAGGGGACGCGGCCACGCTGAGCGCGACGGCGACAACACCGATCAGTCCGACAAGTGCGCGAAGACGCACGCGCCGGGAACCTACGCTACCAGAACTCATGCAACCCGCCTCAACCCAGTACTACTGTTCCCCGGTCTCCGCGGCGTCTGGCGACGTGGCGCGAAGGACACAGTTGGGAAGGTTAGGATGATGGGGTTACGGAGCCGTTAAACGGCGAAAGATCGTGATCCGATCCCGCTCCCGGATGGGCTCCGGGCGGAATGGCATTACCCAGCGTTTGATGCATTGCAGCGCGGCCTTGACTTTTATGTTGCGCTGCACAATATACAGGAAGTCCCCGGTGGTGAACAGTTTCATCAGGCCTTGGGGCGTGGAAACAGGGCCTACGGGCTCGCCAGCAAGGAGGCAACGCTAACGCGTTGTGGGAAGAATGATCCAGCAGTTCGAGACGATCCAGAAGGCTTCCAAGGATAACGTTGATGCGGCTCTGAAGGCCTTCGGCGTCACCTCGAAGGGCGTGCAGACCATTGCCGTCGAAGCCACCGACTATGCCAAGAAGTCCTTCGAGGCCGGCACTGCCGCCATCGAGAAGCTGGCTGGCGTCAAGACGCTCGACAAGGCGCTTGAGATCCAGGCCGACTTCATCAAGACCTCGTTCGAGGGCGCCGTTGCCCAGATGACCAAGATGGGCGAGCTCTACAGCGCCCTGGCCAAGGACGCCTACAAGCCGTTCGAAGGCATCGTCKCCAAGGTCACCCCGACCGCTAAGTGATACCGGGCCTGCTGCCGCGCCGCCTCATAGCGGCGCGCTGCGGGCAGATAGCGTTGAGTTTCGGAAAGCCCGGCCATCTGGTCGGGCTTTTTCTTTGCGGAGGCGCGAAAGCTCCCGATCTCGCTGGACGGGACGGGAGCACGCCTGATGGAGTCCCGCTTTGAGTGCAGATCAGGCAGATCGCCTCTGAGCGCGACCAACCTCCGAAGGGGAGAGGGCCTTGGCGCCCGCGCCTTATCGAGAGTGCGAGAGGATGTTCAGGCCCGCGACATTCGCCTCGATCTGTTGCCAGCCCAGGGGAAAGTAGAAGGGCGTGTTGTCAGGCGTCGCGCAGAGATAGACCGTTGGAAAGCCCGCCTCGAAAGCCCTTGCCGCCGCGGCCCGCACCAGTGCCGCTCCTACGCCCCGGCGGCGCTGCGCGGGATCGACCCACAGCGCCGCAATCCAGGGGCTGTACCCGGGCCGTTCGTCCATATCGTTGTCGATCAACGACACCGTTCCGAGAAACCGTTCGCCCGCGGCAGCGACAAGCGCAGCCGGGATGATTTCGGGTCCGAGGCTTTGCCGAACGCGGTCGTCGATCTGCTCGAGGAGGTATCCCTCGTCGCGCCACCATGCCTTCCAGATCCGGTCGGACACCGCCTCGCGGAAATGTGGCCGTTCGCTCAGCGCCGTAATCTCGATGGTCTGGTCAGTCGTCGTCATCATCGCACCGGCTTTTCCAAGGGGCAGTTCGCAATGGCAAGCCAAAGGCGGTCGCGCTATGGGAGAAGGCGAAGTTACGCTGGCCACGCGGGCGGCCAATGTACGGAACCGGACTGCGGGATGCCTCACGACATGATCGTTACCGGCGCCGGTGCCTGCAACACCTTCGAGACCGAACGACTCTTGCTTCGTCCGCGTACGCTGGCCGACACCAATGATTGCCTCTGCATGGATCGTGAGCCGGAGGTCACCCGCTTCGTCAGCGGTCCATGGTCCGACCCATCCGCCCACCGGGAATTCATCGAGAATCGGACGTCCGGCCCGTGGCTGCCAGGCATGGGCTACTGGACGATCGTGCTGCGCCAGGAGCCTGCCGTTTTCGTCGGATGGGTGCTCTTGATTCCCGTCGACGCAGTCGGACCGGACATCGAGATTGGCTGGCGGCTTCGCCAGCGGTTCTGGGGTCAAGGATTGGCCACGGAAGCCGCGCGACCCGTTCTGACCCACGCCTTCGAGGTGCTGAAGCTCTCGGAGGTCGTTGCGGAGATCGACCGCGAGAATCTCGGTTCCCTGCGGGTTGCGGAGAAGATTGGATTGAAGCAGCGGGGGGCCGCGCCGCATTCGGCAAAGCCCGCTGTCCGGTATTCACTGACCTTCGGCGAAGCTGCAACGGCTTCCTAGCGCCCTCGACCGCCGTGATTGGGGATGGCGGCCGAAGCGAAGAGCCATGTCGACCTTGTCGTCAAGCAGGGCGTAATCGTCGCCGATCCGGTTCGGGCTCCCTGATCCCAGTCAACAATCCCAGCCCGGCTTTCGTATCATTCTTCCCTCCGGTCATGAACCGTCGGATGATGACCTGGAAATCCAGGCCGAGACGATGTCCGGTGCCCCTATGACCGAACCGACGACGGAGAGGCGAAGGAAGCGGCGAGCTGTGAAGCTCCTTGCTGCGACCCTCATTCTCTATCTCGGCGTCAGCTATCTCATTCTGCCCGCGGTCTGGACGCGCATCGAGCGAGAGCCGGAGCTGTCAACACGGACGATGTTGACCGCGAATGCGCAGGGCATCCCGGGCGATCCGATCAATGTCGGCCTGATCGGAACGCGTGACGATGTCGTGCGTGCGTTTCATGCGGCCGGTTGGTATCCCGCCGATCCGGTCACCCTGCGGACCAGCCTGGAAATCATCGGGAGCGTCCTGCTCGACAGGCCCTACAAGACCGCGCCGGTCAGCCCTCTCTACTTCGAAGGACGACGCGAGGACCTGGCATTTGAAAAGCCGGCGGGCGGCAGTGCCGATCGCCGTGAGCACGTGCGGCTCTGGCAGACGCTTGCAAACGGAACTGATACGCGTCCTGTCTGGCTCGGCTCGGCAACATTTGACAGCGGGGTCACGCTCAGCCGCGACACCGGACAGGTTACACACCGCATTGCCCCCGCTATCGACGAAGAGCGCAACAGGCTGATCGAGGGGCTGAACAGAGCTCGCATGGTGGTCGGCATCGATCAGATGAAGGGCATTGGCCCGACGCTGACTGGCCGCAACGCTGAGGGCGACCCCTATTATTCGGATGGCGAGATTTGGATAGCCCGCCTCGTCACCGCTGGTAGCGAGGCAGCCAAGCCTGCCGAGATCACGGCGCCACCTCCCCTGATACAGCTGAAGGATGCCGCATTCTCTCTGGGGTCTCGCCTCCTTGCTGATTGACAAGGCTTCGTGTCGGGAGAGGCGCACCATCCTGTCCCGGCGATGTGCTGCGCCGGTTGCAATGCGCGGCTGCTCCGTCGCGGAGCCGCGCACTTCAAAGCTTGCGCCTGTCAGAACCTGACGTCGAGCCTGCCCTTGAGCGCATGATCGCGGGCGTTGTCGCCCAGTGCGGCGCTGTAGCTGACGCCGAGCGTGGCGGTGGCGGTTGCGCGCCAGGCGAGGCCGGCCTCGGCCACCAGGGCGTTGCGGGCAAGCGGGGCGGCGTAAGTCTGAAACGGTGTTGCGGCACCGATGAAGACAAGCTTGGCCGCGGGGGTGGTGTCGCCGAAGGCATGGCGCCAACCGAGCATGCCGCGGGCCAGCAGCGGCGTCGCGCCGAGCTGCATCTCGGCCCGCAGCCCGAGCGTCGAGAAGCCGAGGTGCTGATCCCGGCCGAGTACCTGCAGTGCGGTCGGGCCACCTGTCTCGGCGTCGCGGCTGGTGCGGACCGTGACGGCTGCGATCTGCGCGAAGGGCTCGAACGAGACCGGCCCGTAGGGCAGGGCGTAGCCGATCTCGGCGAAGGCCTGTGCGGTCGCGCTGCGGCCATCGAAGCGCAGCACATCGGAGATGCCGGGCAGTGTCACCCGGCGCGTTACGTCGAGATCACTCCACGCATAGGCCGCGCCGGCCCGCAGCGAGACCGCCCCGAAACGCATGCCGCCATAGAG
>NZ_JBFTRC010000065.1:0-26492 GCF_056399325.1 Allobosea sp. 01N443 | reverse complement strand
GCTCGAACACGCGCCGTCGTGCGGGCGCTGCCATGAAGAACGCTTCCCATAATGCATCCTCCTCCTGACGACTCAGGATCGATGATGCACCATCAGATTTCGGGACTACACATCTCGAAGAGGGCACCCTTTGCGCCAAATTTTCGGGCATTTGGCGAGGTTCCAACGCTTCATCGTATGCTCTCCCGCGCCTGCGCGCGACACGCGCGAACGGTGCGCAATTCTAGCAGGAACTAGCTGGCCGCACCCGCCGAAAGGAAATTTCAGCAGCTGGCGCGGACCAGTTTCGCCCTCGAGCAAGCGGAGGTTCTCACGGAGCCGCAGGCGCCGCCGGCAGGCCGAGCGCGATCGGTTTCGACGACCGCCGTTGCCGCGTCAGGGCGGTACAGGACGATGCAGCCAAGCGACCGTCGCCAACGAGCGGGTGACAGAAACGGCGATCGCGTGAGCGATCTGATGGCAACCCAGCTGCAGGCGGAGCAATCTCCGTGTGAGCCGCCACTTCGCTGCGATACTTTGCGCGGCGGCGACGTCGATGTCGACGATCCGGTCATGGCCGACAAGGTCGTGGCGCTGGTCGAGAAACATTGCTTTGCCCTCGTTCCGTTCGCGAATGGGGACGAGCCRACCACGTCCTTGAAGTGTAGGCAGTATATGGCCCCAGCGTTCTACTAAACCGCATGAGCAATGAAAGCAGGTGGAAATCGATGGCGCTTGGTAGCTGAGGGCGGGCTGGATCATGCCCGCCCGCCCTGCAGACAACGCCGCCACAGACACCTGAACACTCTCGTCTGGGTCATCATCACGCTCGGGTATTGCTCCCACGATCGACGATATTTCCATCAGGTCCGGAGTGCTTCTCCGGTAAACGCCTTTCAGGAACACGTCTAATATGTTGGGGGCGTGATGGCGCTCACGATCTCGCTCGGCTCGTCCGCGGCGTTGCGGAAACGATGCGGCTCGCGGCTATCGAAATAATAACCATCGCCGGGCTGCAGAAGCGCTGTCCGGCCCGACACCGTGACCTCGACCGCGCCGCGGATGACGAGGCCGCCTTCCTGGGCCGAATGAACGAAGGCTTCGCCGGTATCGGCTCCCCGAGGATAGGTTTCATGGAGCATCAGCATTGAGCGGTTAGGGTAACCTGCTCCGATCACGCGATAGGAAATGGCATCCGCCCGGCCGATTTCAGCCATATCCGCTGCGCGGCAAAACGGATCCGTGGGCGAAACCGCATGAAAATCGAGAAAGAACCCCGAGAGGGTCGTCCCTAGTGCGTCGAGGACCGCATGCAGCGTGTTGAGGGAGGGGCTGATCAAATCCCGCTCGATCAGCGAGATCGAGGAGTGGGAGACGCCCGAGCGCAAGGCGACGGCTCGGACGGTCAGCTTTCGGCTCTGGCGGAGTTCTCTCAAACGATCGCCGATCTTCATGTCAGCCCCGTCATTGCGTACGGGATATCAAAGCGCATTCGGTGAGTATCATCAACAGAGCTATGCGCCGACTTGAGCTGTGGAGAAGCTTTCAGCGGATCCCGCTCAACGAATATGGCCTGCTCGCGGACCTGGCGAGCGAGGTCATGCGCCATGTCCGTGGTTTTGCTTCGAACCGCGGCCGGCCCTCGCATCCCGGTCAGTGCTTCGCCTGAGTCCTCGCGGCTGCCAATTTAGTTCTCCTCATAACGAGAGAACCCGTCTGGCCAACGGGAAATTCGCGCATCGAATCTGGCTTGTCGCAATGTCAATTTTCTGGACCTGTTGTTCGCTTGGTTCGGCCCAAAGCTCGATAATCAGGCGCCACTTATAGACCGGGAATTGGCCCCATCAGAAGGTACTTCCGCGATACCGATCGAGACCTCCCCTCTCTCGCGCAGAGTTCGACGAGAAGTCGGGCCTGAGCGCCGCTGATCTGTACGTGCCTCCCCGCATCGAAGGCGTTGTTGAGGGCAATCGGACCACAGACGCGTATCAGGCCCCCCCTTGCCGAGCGGACCGAGTTCGTCACGGAGGACTTGCCGCGGCGGCGAGGCCTGCGGCGACGTGGACCGGCAAATAGGAATAGGTTCGATCCGGTTCGAAAGTCGTTTGCTACAGCGTCCAGCCGAGGCGGGCGTACAGGTAGCGCTGATAGGTCAGGATATCGACGCGGCGCAGGTCGCGGATGCGACCGGGATCGCGCGTATGGACCGCCAGCGCCAGTTCTTCCATGACATGCGTCGAGAACTCCATGAAGTCGGGCTCCTCGTGGACTTTCACGCTGAGGCAGAACGCGATGATCGGCGCATTGCGGACGCGCAGCCGCCGGATCAGCGCCGCCAGCATCGCCGAACCGCAGCGCTCCGCGATGAAAAAGGACCAATCGTGGAAAGCGAGCATGTGCTCGCCCACACTTCCCCCGCGGTAGGCGCTGCGTACAGCCTCGGTCAGCCCCTGCAACGCCTGGAAATCCGCCTCTTGCGCGCGCTGGGCGAAACGCGCCGCCGCCTCGCCCTCGGTCAGTGAGCGCAGCAGCCAGATGTCGTCGCAGACAGTCCGGTCGAGCGCCGGGACCTGGATCCCGCGCGCCGGCGTTATCTCGAGCGCCTCCTCGGCCACCAGCGAAGACACTGCATCGCGAACGGGTTGCATGCTGGTGCCGAAGCCGGTCGCAAGCGACCGCAGCGAGAGTTTGGCGCCGGGATAGAGTCCACCCGAGAGCAATCTCTGCCGCAAGCCCTCATAGACCTGGATCGAGAGCGTGTTGGCGTTCTTTGCGCCATCGCGCTCGATCATGTACCCGCTCGCCTGATCGGGCTCCGGAGACGTCTCAACCTGGGAATGCGGCAGGCGAGCGGCCACGGAAATCACCCCATTCTTGCTTCAACGGCGTGATCACAGCATGCATATGGACACCCGAGAGCATAGACGGACGCTGCACATTTCATGCCCAATCACCGCATACTTTATCATCTGGAGCGAGATTGACGCGGATCGTCATTGCCATATAGTTCTTAATTGTCAACTGTGATCACAGGAAGCTGCATGTCATGAACATCGCCGCACGCCTTTCCAATCATCACTCCGACATGCTGCTGCTGCCCTTCTCGAACCTCAAAAAACTGCGCGAGGAGCGGCCGCTGGTCTTCACCCGTGGCAAGGGCGTCTTCACCTATGACGAGGACGGCAAGGACTATATCGAGGCCGTCTCGACCTTCTATTGCGTGGGCTTGGGCTTCAGCGACGAGGAGCTCATCGAGGCCGCTATCGCTCAGCTCCGCGCGCTGCCGATGTACCCGTCGGGCATCCACAGGACCGTTCCCGTCGTAATGGAGCTCGCCGAGCGCCTGACGCGCGCCGCGCCTATTCCGAACGCCCATGTCATGTTCGCCACGACTGGCTCAGAGGCAAACGACCAGCTCGTCAAGTTCACTTGGTACGCCAATCGCGTGGCCGGCGAGCCCAAGCGGCGCAAAGTCATCTCGCGTCGCGCGAGCTATCATGGCGGCACTATCTTTACGACGGCACTTGGCGGCGGCGCCGCGGTGCAGGAGGCCTTCGGCGTTCCCACCGACGACGTAATCCACGTCACGCACCCGACTTGGCCGCGCGGCGCACTGCCCGGTGAGACGGAAGACCAATATGCGGATCGCCTCGTCGTTGAGATCCGCGACGCCATCGAGGCGGCGGGGCCCGAGACCGTCGCGGCCTTCATCGCCGAACCGCTCTCGGTCTCGGCAGGCATGTTCCCGCCGCCGCGCGGCTATTTCCCCAAGATTAAAGCTCTGCTCGTTGACTACGGCATCCGGATGTATTCCGACGAGGTCGTGACCGGTTTCGGCCGCACCGGCACGATGTGGGGCTGCCAGAACTTCGATTTCCAGCCCGACTGCCTCAGCACGGCCAAGCAGCTTTCCGGTGCCTATCAGCCGATCTCGGCCGTGGTGATGTCGGACGAATTTTACAACGAGTTGGAGGCCGGTTCGGAAACAGCGGGCATCTTCAACCACGGATCGACCTATGGCGCTCATCCGGTCGCTGCGGCCGTTGCGCTTAAGGTTCTCGACATCTTCGAGCGGCGCGACATTCTCGGCCATATCGGCTCCGTCGCGCCCGTCTTCGCCAAGGGGCTCGCGGCGCTTGAAGATCACCCTCTCGTTACGTCCACCCGGGCCCTCGGCCTCGCCGGGGCCATTCAGGTCGCACTGCCGGGCTCCGGGAGTGGTGCGGATGCCGCGCCCTCGCTGGTACCGGGCGGCATCGCAACTCAGATCTACGACGCGGCGCTTGCCGCAGGTGTAGTCCTGCGCCCGCTGCAAGGCTGCCTCGTGCTGTCGCCGCCGCTGATCATCACCGAGGCAGAACTCGATGAGATGTACCGCCGGATAAGGATTGGCCTCGACGCCGTGCTTGCCGAGCTGCCGACCGCTTGACATCGCCGTCGTGCCCGGAGCCGGGCGCGGCGCGAATTTTGCCAAACTTTTCAGCGGCCCTCCGGCACATGACGGAGGATTCCGCTCGCTGCCCGTGATCCGAAACCGCGACGAAGAGGTCCAGGATGAACGTCACCGCTTCCACCTTCGCATCAACCGACGCCGCCCGCTGGGCGAGCGGCGCAGCCTTCATCGACGGCGCCTATATGCCGATCGCCGAGGCCCGCATCCCGATCACCGACTGGGGCTTTCGCCGCTCGGACGTGACCTACGACGTGGTTAGCGTCTGGGACGGGAATTTCTTTCGGCTTGACGACCATCTCAAGCGCTTCCGCACCTCGATGGAAGCGATGCGGCTCATCCCGCGCGAGAGCGACGACGAGATTCGCCGCATCCTGCACAAGCTCGTGGCGCTGGCTGGTCTCCGGGAGGCCTATGTCGCCATGGATTGCCTGCGTGGACGCCCCCTCCCCGGCACGCAATATCACCCCAAGAACGCGCGCCCGTATCTCTGCGCCTACGCCATTCCCTTTGTCTGGCTGATGAAACCGGAGGTGATCGAGCGCGGCGCCCATATGATCGTCGCCTCGACCCCGCGCATCCCCGAGGCTTCCGTCAACGCCCGGGCGAAGAACTTCCACTGGGCCGACATGACGGCCGCCCTGTTCGAGGCGGACGAGAGGGGCGCGGACAATCCGATCCTGCTCGACGCCGCCGGCAACGTCACGGAAGGGCCGGGCTACAACGTCTTCTGCATCACCGAGGGCGTCGTCGTAACGCCAGACCGCAACGTTCTCGGCGGCATCACGCGCCTCTCCGTCATCGAGCTCTGCGCCCAACTCGGACTGCCCTGCGAGGTTCGGGACGTGCCCGTCGAGGAGCTGCGCAACGCCGACGAGATCCTCGTCTCCTCGACCGCCGGCGGCCCGATCGGGGTGAGCCGCCTCGACGGTCGCATCCTCAACAACGATCGTCCCGGCCCCATCAGCCAGAAGCTGCGCGAGACCTACTGGGCCAAGCGCAAGGACGGCTGGCATGCCGAGCCGGTTCGATACGAAGCCGCCCGCCCCGAAGAAGAAGGATCGTCACCGTGAATAAAGCAGATCGGACCATCTTCAAGACGATGCTGTCCGCCCTCGGCGCCGCGCTGCTGAGCACGGCCGCCTCCGCCCAGACGCTGCCGGCCCCGGGGCCGACGGCCGAAGCCATCAAGAAGCGCGGCGAGTTGGTCTGCGGCGTCGACAGCGGCATTCCCGGCTTCGCCTACCAGGATTCCGGGGGCGCCTGGAAAGGCTTCGACGTCGACTACTGCCAAGCGCTCGCCGCTGCGGTTCTGGGCGACCCGAAGAAGGTAAAGTATGTTGGCACCACCGCCAAGGTCCGCTTCACAGTGCTACAGTCCGGCGAGATCGACGTGCTGATCCGCGACTCGACCATGACCTTCGCCCGTGACATCGGCCTCGGCCTGACCGAGGTCGCAGTCAATTTCTACGCCGGCCAGGGCTTCATGGTGCGCAAGAGCCTGGGGGTTAAGACTGCAGCGGAGCTGAACGGCTCCACAATCTGCATGATCACCRGCGCAACGCTCGAACTCAACATCGCCGACTTCGCCCGCTCCAAAGGCACGACGATCAACTCGCTGCTCTTCGAGAAGTCGGAGGAAGCCTTCGCCGCCGCAGAGGCCGGTCGCTGCGACGGCTATTCGGACGATACCGGCTCGCTCGCCGCCGCCCGCTCCACCATGAAGGTGCCGGACGACTGGATAATCATGCCCGAGGTCATCTCCAAGGAACCGCTCGGCCTCCATACGCGCGACGGCGACTATCGCTGGTCCGACATCGTCTTTTGGGTCGACACGGCGCTGAAGACCGCCGAGGAGTTTGGAATCACCAAGGCCAATGTCGATGAGAAGAAGAAGTCCGAGGACCCCTTCGTGCGCCGCCTGCTCGGGCTCGAGGGCGATTTCGGCAAACAACTGGGCATCGACAACGAGGGCTTTTACAGGGCCATCAAGGCGGTCGGCAATTACGGCGAGATCTACGACGTCCATTTCGGCCCCAAGGCGCTCGGCCTGCCGCGCGGCTTGAACAATCTCTGGTCGCAGGGTGGCCTGCACTATCCTCTTCCGTTCCGGTGAGATCGCCGGCATGGCTCGGACCAAAACCACATCCGGCAGCAACGCCGCGCTGTGGCCCATGAAATCATCCCACGCCCTGCTCTGGCAGGGCGTGGTCCTCGGTATCGCCCTGCTCGTCCTGATCTGGTTCGGGCACAATGCGGCGAGCCATCTCGCGCGCCGCAACATGGAGTTGGACTTCAGTTTTTTATGGCGCCCGGCCGGCTTCGCCATGCCGTTCCAAATCACAAACTTCAGGCCGACGGACAGCTACGCCATGGCGTTGGTCGCGGCCTTCTCAAATACGCTGCTCGTTTCCGCGCTCGGCGTMGTCACCACCACTGTCCTGGGCCTCGCGCTCGGCGTGATGCGTCTCTCTACCAGCTGGCTGATGCGCAGCGCCTCGGGCGCCATCGTCGAGCTGATCCGCAACACCCCGCAGCTCCTCCAGATCGTCTTTTGGTATGTCGGCGTGCTCCAGCTCTTGCCGCAGGCCCGCCAGAGCCTGTCCTTGGGAGGCCTGTTCTATCTCAATATCCGCGGTCTGTTCCTGCCCTATCCGCTGGCGGGCGACAGGACACCCCTGATCGCTGCCCTCCTGGTGCTGAGCCTCGTCCTCGTACCGCTGCTGTGTCACTTCCTGCCAATGCGGCGCAAGGGCACGCGCTGGCTCTGGCTGGTACCGCCCACCCTCTTTGCCGCACTGGTGGCGAGCTTGTCGGGCTGGAGCGCTCCGACGCTCAAAGGTTTCAACTTCACGGGCGGAATGGTGATGCCACCGGAGTTCGTCGCGCTCTGGGCCGGGCTTTCGCTCTACAGTGCCGCCTTCATCGCTGAGATCGTCAGGGGTTCGGTCGAGGGCGTCGCCAAGGGCCAGCGCGAGGCGGCCTACAGCCTGGGGCTGAAGCCTTGGCCGACGCGCCGGCTGGTCATTCTGCCGCAGGCGCTCAGAGTCATGATCCCGCAGATGACCAACCAGTATCTCAACCTGATCAAAAGCTCCTCGCTCGGCGCGGCCATTGCCTATCCGGAGATCGTTCAGATCTTCGCCGGCACGGTGCTCAACCAGTCGGGCCGTGCGATCGAAGTGATGGTGATCCTCATGGGCGTCTTCCTCGCTGTCAATCTCTTGGTCTCGGCGGGGCTCGCGCGGCTGAACGCCCGGTTCGCGCTTAAGGAACGTTAGGAAGCACGATGCCGAGCGCCGAAACGACCTCCATCGTCACTGTCGTCCCAAGGCACCCCAGCCCGCAGCTTGCTTCGGCAACGGCGATCATTCGCCGCTGGATCCGGACGAATCTCTTCGGCTCGTTTCGCGGGGGGCTGGTGACGCTCCTCACCGTTGCGCTGCTCGTCGTGCTGGTGCCGCCACTCCTGCGCTGGTTCGTCACCGATGCCGTGCTCCAAGGTCGGAGCCGCTCGGTCTGCGGCACCGGCGCCTGCTGGGCCTTCGTCACCGACCGCATCGACATGTTCCTCTTCGGTCGCTATCCGGCGCCGGAGCGCTGGCGCGTCAAGCTTGCTGGGCTTGTCCTGCTCGTTTTTGCTGTCGCGGCCGCCTGGCCACGCAATCCGCGCCCGGTGCTTTCCGTACTGCTTCTTGTCACGCTCTGCCCTCTCATCGCCGGCACGCTACTGCTCGGTGGCGTCTTGGGCCTGCCAGTCGTTCCCACCGACCAATGGGGCGGCCTCTCGCTCAACGTGCTGCTGACCTATGCGACGGTCGTGATCGCGCTCCCGATCGGCATCGTTCTGGCGCTCGGCCGGCGCTCAAGCCTGCCGGCGATCAGCTGGCTCTGCACCGGCTTTATCGAGCTGCTGCGTGGCGTGCCGCTTCTCGCCGTGCTGTTCATGGCCATGGTGATGCTGCCGATGTTCTTGCCGGAGGGCACCAGCTTTGACCGGCTGCTGCGCGCCATCGTTGGACTCTCGCTCTTCGTCGCCGCCTATCTTGCCGAGGTCGTCCGGGGCGGGCTGCAGGGCATCGATAAGGGGCAATACGAGGCTTCCGCCTCGCTCGGCCTTAGCTACTGGAACGCGCATCGTCTCATCGTGTTGCCGCAGGCCTTCCGGCTGACCGTGCCGGGCATCGTCAATACGGTGATCGACCTGTTCAAGGACACTACACTCGTCTCGATCATTGGCCTGTTTGACCTGCTCGGCATCATCGGGCAGGCGCTAAAGGACCCGAACTGGCTGGGCCTCGGCCGCGAAGGCTACGTCTTTGCTGCCGGGGTCTTCTTCATCTGCTGCTACGCCATGTCCCTTTACAGCCGCAGCGTCGAGCGTCGGATCGCACAGGCACGGCATTGACCCGAGGCCTGACTGAACCATCGGCATTGTCACGGCGTAGCGGAGTTGTTGCGCCTCGATCGGGTTGGTAGCCATTGAGCATGGCAAAGATCAGTTACAGCGGTTATCGCTTGCCCCCCGCGATCATCCAGCAGGCAATCTGGCTGTATCTCCGGTTCACCCTCAGCTTCCGCGACGTCGAGGATCTGCTGGCCGAGCGCGGAATTGCCGTGTCCGACGAGACGGTGCGCCGCTGGGTGAACCATTTCGGACCCAAGATCTGCGCCAATCTCCGCCAACGCCAACCAAAGCCTCACGCCACATGGCACCTGGACGAGGTCTATCTCAAGATCGACGGTCGCCTAGTCTATCTTTGGCGGGCCGTTGACTCCGAAGGCGAGGTCCTGGACGTCCTGCTTCAGGCAAAAAGAAACAAGAGCGCCGCGCTGAAAGTGCTGCGCAGACTACTCAAGAAGCATGGCTTCATACCGGAGCGCTTGATCACGGATGACCTGCGTTCATATGGAGCGGCAGTCCGGGATCTTGGGATCTCGGATCGGCATCGACGCGGTCGCTGGTGCAACAATCGCGTGGAAAATTCGCATCAGCCGACACTACGACGAGAGCGCAAGATGCAGGGTTTCAAGAGCCCGGGTTCAGCCCAGAGATTTCTCTCGACTCACGCAGCCACCTCCAACACCTTCAACGTCCAGCGCCATCTCATTTCCGCGAAGACCCACCGAGCTTTTCGCTCTTCGGCGATGGCGGCGTGGTGGGCGACCGCCGCGGCCGCCTGATCGAGATCGTCAACCAGTGTTGTCGCGTCGATCGTTCGACAACGTGACAATGCCCGCGTGGGCGACTACGCCGAAGGCTTCGCCGGCTCGCCATAGGCGACGAGGAATGTTTCGACCGTCGCGTCTGCGTGGCCTTCAAGCTCGGCTTGGGAGCGCGGATTCTTGTTACCCGTGAACATCGCCTCGTTCATGGGAATCCAGAGCAACATTCCAAAGAAATGGCTCGCGGCCAAATACGGGTTGGGTGTACGAAGAAGCTGCCGGTTTGTCAGCTGCTGGAAGCAGGTCGCCATCGAGGCAATCATGCGCTCGAACCCTTTTTCATACCAGTCGCGGCCGAGCTGAGGCATTCGATCGGCGTTGGCGATGATGAGGCGTCGCAGCTTCAACCGCTCTTCGTCCATCAGCGTCGACATGAAGCGTCGAGCGACCTTCTGCAGTCCCCCCGTCATGAATTCCGCCTCGGTAAGCAACGCGGCGACCGCATCAAAGGTTTCGGTAGCCTGAGCGGCCGACGCGCGAATGACCTCGCCAAAGAGCGTCTCCTTGTCGACGAAATGCTTGTAGACCGTCTGTTTGGAGACGCCGGCCTTAGTAGCGATCTCCTCCATGCTCGTTCCATCATAGCCCTGGCTCACGAACGCCACGGTGGCCGCGTGGATGATATCACGCTCCTTGCGCGCCGATCGGGTTTCGCCATCAACCTTCATGCCATCCCCACTTCGGTACTAGACGGTTCCGTTCCGCATGTGATAGGCAAAGACATAGTACTAGACCGACCAGTACTCCGCCTGAGGAGCGAACCAGATAAATGGTTAGGATGATTTTCGTAAATCTGCCAGTGCGCGATCTGCCGGCGGCGACACGCTTCTACCTTGCTATCGGAGGCGCGTTGAATCCGCAGTTCTCGAACGACAAAGCCAGCTCCGTGATGTTCTCGGACTCGATCGGGGTCATGCTGCTGACCCACGACCACTACCGACAGTTCACCGCGCGGCCGATCGGGGACCCCAAGCGCGAGAGCCAGATGCTCATCGCGCTCACCGCTGACAGCAAGGACGAGGTGGACGCCACGATCGGAAAAGGTGTGGCGGCCGGCGGCCGCGCCGATCCGAATCCAGCCCAGGACCTCGGTTTCATGTTCAACCGCCACATCGAGGACCCAGACGGGAACGTTTGGGAGGTTCTGTGGATGGACCCCTCCGCCATGCAATAGCGGCCACGCGCGCCGAGGCGGCCCAGCTCCATCRATTTGGACGAAAGCGCCAATGCAAACCTGGGTCTCTGGCCCGGCGCTCCGATCTTCAAGGAAGAAGCGCGAGCAAGGCGCGCTCGATCCTCGAAACCACCCATAGATCATTCGATCAAGAGGCGAAGTCAGGATGCCTGGTCCAGAACCCAAGGTCGACGCGTACGCCGAAGGCGTCGAAGCGTTCGCCAAGCCGATCCTGGCGCATCTACGCGGCGTTGTCCGCTCGACCTGCCCGGAGGTTGTCGAAACCTTGAAATGGGGAAACCCCCATTTCGACTACCGAGGCGAGATGATGTGCATTTTTGCCGCCTACAAGTCGCATTGCGCCTTTTCCTTCTGGAAAGGCTCGCTGATGAGCGACCCGCGGCTCAAGGCGAGCGTCGATTTGCCGGCGTCCAAACGCTTCATGGGGAAGTTGACGAGTCTCGCGGATCTCCCTGTCGACGCCGAGCTTATCGCTTGGGTCCAGGAGGYCATGTTGCTCAACGAGCAACGCGCGAAGGTCGCGCCCCGTAGGTCATCCGCGCCCGCCAAGGCTGTCGTCGCGTCTCCCGCTTTCGTCGACCGCCTTGCGGCTTCCCCATCGGTCAAGACGATATTCGAGAGCAAGTCGACGTCGTTCCAGAAAGAATACGTTGTCTGGATCGCCGACGCGAAAACCGAAGCCACGCGCGACAAGCGGATCGACGAGGCGCTTGCCTGGATCGCCGAAGGCAAGGGCCGGTTCTGGAAATATGCGAAGGGCGGCTGAGGGCTTTCGCCCCCACTGGAGACAGCCGATCAGCGAGCGCGATCCGAATGGAAATCGTCCACGGCTGGCGTTGCGGCGTTGTCACGTTAACTCCGGCGTGGCGGCAAACCGTGTAGGTGGACTGGCATGAGCCAGCCCTGCGTCAGCTACAAACGCCATCGGTTCCCACCGGCGATCATCGCTCATGCGGTGTGGCTGTACTTTCGCTTTCCCCTGAGCTTGCGCCTGGTGGAGGAGATGCTTTTGGAGCGCGGCATTACCGTCTCGTATGAGACGCTGCGGCGCTGGGCGTTGAAATTCGGGCGGGATTACGCCCGCCACCTCAAGCGCAAAAGGCCGAGCCGCCGCGACCTCTGGCACCTCGACGAGGTCGTCGTCACCATCGCCAGCMAGAAGCACTGGCTGTGGCGCGCAGTCTATCAGGACGGCTATATCCTCGATGAGATCGTGCAGACGCGACGCGACACCAAGGCAGCCACGCGCGTGCTGAGGCGCCTTCTCAAGAAGCGGGGCTGCCCGCCCCGGCGCATGATCACCGACCAACTCGGCTCCTATGCCGCCGCCCGGCGCCAGATCATGCCGGCGATCGAGCATCGCGCGTACAAGGGCCTCAACAACCGCGCCGAGAATTCGCACCTGCCTCTGCGACGACGCGAGCGGGCGATGCAGGGCTTTCGCTCCCCGGGAGGTCTGCAACGGTTCGTCGCCGTCTTCTCCGCCGTCCGCAATCAATTCGTTCCGCCCCGGTCCCGTCGCACCGCCCTGGCCACCCATCTGCATCGCCTAAACGCCATGGCGCGCTGGAAAGCCGTGGCTGGCGTCGCGGCCTGAGCCTGTCATCAGGCCGAATGCTCCTCTTGCCGCCTGCCGGCAGTTAACGTGACAACGCCCCGAAGACACGACCGCTCCCACGACCCTCGCCGCGCCAAAGAAATCCCCTTGATCAAAGGGCGCCGTCCAGACATGACAACGCCTCCGCGCCACACAGCGTAACCTATCCCGTCAATCAGCATCTCCCATCGCCGGTGAAAAGCCAGGGTGTCAGCCGACGCTCGAAGCTGCACTACGTGGGTCAGTGAGATTCCTTTGGCGCGCTAATCCGAGCTCGGATGCGATCCTGATCGGAGGCCTCGAGGCCGCTACAGACAGCGCCAGCGAGCGTCATCGTCCGCGCCCGCCTTCGGCAACAGCCTCTTGAGTTAGGTATCAGCCTCGTCAGCCTGAAAGGATAGTCGCAGCTTTTGATACACCGCCTGCTGCTGCYCCCCGCAATCTCGCTACAGATATTCTTGGCCGAAGGACCTGGCGCCCCCTGATAAGCTCAGCATGCAGAGAACGATGGCCCGCCTCGGTTGTCTGCTCTGGGATCGGCAAATTTTACGCTCTTGCATTCGGGGTCAAAGCTTGAAACCCTGGTCGTTCGTGCTGCGGTTGGGTGGGGAACCCCTAACGGAGGAAGCCGATGCGGCGACTAGCGATGGACAAGCCGATCATGGTCTCAGGCCATAATGTCGAGCTTGGGGACGCGCTCCGCGAATTCGCCGAGCGCAAGATCGAAGAGACCGCCGGGAAATATTTCGGGCGGATCACCGAGGCGACGGTGCAATTCAAGAAGACGGGGGCCTTCTACGCCTGCGCAATCCGGTTCCGCTCGCGTGGCATGCAAAACCTCGCCGCCGAGCACGAGAACGTAGAAATCTACACTGCCTTCAACATCTGCCTCGAAAAGCTCTCGAAACAGCTTCGCCGCGCCAAGCGCCAAATGCGCGAGGACAAGGCGCAGCGTCCCGACAAGGTCGCCATGGTGAATGAAGGGCTGCGCGCACCGCCGCTTCCGGCCTCCGATCTCGGCGAGGAGGAGAGCTACAATCCCGCCGCCGTGCCCACCGATCCCTATGCAAAGGCACTGATGCAGGCGAGCAAAGCCGACATCGAAGCCCGCCACAGCGATCCCCGCCGGGAAGCAGTCGAGTAACGCCCGACCCTACGAGGGGTCAGAACAAGAGCTGCTCAAAATCTTACGCTAAGGTCGAACGGAGCATGAACATCATCCGGCGGTCGAATTAGTGCTGGCAGGACTTGCCACGGCGCCAGTCTCGGGATGGGTAGCCGACTGTGAAGCATCGAGACGTGGCTGTGCCACATTCTTCGACAGACAGGAGAACCGTTCCGGAGGCTCGCAAATAGCACTGTACAAACCAGTTCCAATTGGCACAATCTCTGCTTCCAGCTTTCGTCCTCAGTGTTTTGAGCAAGGCATGCAGCGGCGGGCCATCTTCGTCACCTCTCCGCTCAAGGCTGAGCCTGTCCCTCGCATCCACCAAGCTGCCGGGTTCGAGGCCGAGGTTGCCTTCAATCCGGATCTGGTGCCGCCGACGCGTCACATCGCCGACCGCAAGATCGTTTTATCGTTCCAGCGAAAATCGGAACGGGAAGCACGCTCGCGAAGTCCCCCTGCCCGTGGGGCGATCCTCTTGGACTTTCCCGCTGGCCTTATCGATAGTGACATCGTCATCAGCACCAGTCGCGGCGTCCATGCCAAGCCGTCGGCTGAATTCGCCATGATGGCGATGCTGATCCGATGTGAAGCGTCATTCCTACCTGAGCCCCGCAGTAGCCCAAGACTGAGCTGGCAGACTGCCCAGTCGAGCGAGAACTTCGGACGGTGGCGAGGCTGTGATTGGCCGGCTTGGATTGATTGTGCCGAGTGGCCTTCCGTAATGAACGACGTCCCGACTGTCATTCCATTTTTGCAGATAATCCGCTTTTCCGCGGTGGACGGCTTCGAAAAATCTTTGGAGGGCGAACAATGAGCAAAGGCGAGCGGGGCATGTTGATCAATAGGTTTCTAGGCGCAGCATCTTTGGCTTTGGGGCTCGCCGCGGCCACGCTGGCGTCGGCTCAGACCCTGACTGTGGGCGTACGTGCAGGTCCGGAATCGATGGACCCACATTTCAGCGCGCTCGGTGTCCATGTCGAGGCGCTCAAGCATGTCTTCGACACGCTGGTCAAGTCCAACGAGAAGCTGCAGGTCGAGCCGGGGCTAGCCGAGTCATGGAAGCCGGTCGATGCAACCACTTGGGAGTTCAAGCTCCGCAAGGGCGTGAAATTCCACGACGGCTCGGATTTCACCGCAGAGGACGTGAAGTTCTCGATCGAGCGCATCGCCAATGTCACCGGCCCCAATCCGGCGACGCTCTACACCCGACGCGTCAAGGAGGTGAAGATCGTCGATGCCTTCACCGTCCATCTGCTGACCGAGGGCGCCGCGCCGACCCTGCCCAACGATCTTGTCAGGCTGTTCATCGTTTCTTCCAAGGCGGCTGCCGGTCTCAATCGCGAGACCTCAAACGAAGCCTTCAACACCGGAAAGGCCGCGATCGGAACCGGGCCCTATAAACTCGTCTCCTGGACCCCGAAGGCTGATCTGACGCTCGACCGCTTCGACGGTTATTGGGCCGGCCCGCAGCCCTGGCAGCGGGTCGTGCGCAAGGAGATCGCCAATGACGCGGCGCGCGTTGCTCAATTGCGCGCTCGACAGGTCGACATGATTGCGCGCGTTTCGGCCAACGACGTCGCCTCGCTGCAGAAGGACGCCAAGCTCAGCGTACCGACGCAGGACACCATCTTCGTCTTCCTGCTTGATTTCGATCTACGCGAGAAGACGCCGCAGGTCAGCGCCAAGGATGGCTCAGCACTGCCCGCAAACCCGTTCCGGGATCCGCGCGTGCGCGAGGCGATCGACCTCGCCATCGACCGTGGCCAGCTTGGCGAGATCGCGATGGACGGCATGGGTTCGCCGGCGACGCAGCTCGTCTCGCAGGGCATATTCGGCTACAATGACAACATTCCCGCCACCAAGGCCAACCTAGAGCGTTCGCGTCAGTTGCTTAAGGAGGCCGGCTACCCCAATGGCTTCAAGTTCACCCTGAGCTTTACCGTGGATCGCCTCCCGGGCGACCGCGAAATCGGCACGACACTGGTCCAGATGCTGGCGCGGGTCGGAATCGACGTCGCCGCCAACGGCGTTCCGGTCTCCATCCTGTTCTCGGCCCGACCACGAGGCGAGCTGTCGGCGACCATGGCCGGCTGGGGCACGATAACCGGGGAGGCCTACTACACCTATTCGGCCATCGCCCATTCCAACGATCCCGCCAAGAAGCTCGGCCAGTTCAACTGGCGCGCCTATGCCAACCCGGAGGTCGATCAGCTGATCGACGATGCTGGCGGAGAGCTCGACGATGCTAAGCGCCGCGACATGCTGAACAAGGCCGCTGGCCTCTTCATGAAGGATCGGGCGACGCTGCCGCTGACCGTAATCAAGTATGCTTGGGCCGTCTGGAAGGATCGGGCCCAAACCGTGCGACTACGCAGCGACGAGGAGACGCTGGCGATGGACATCGTGCCTGTGAAGTGAGAAGCCGACACTGGTAGTTTCAATCGTTGCGCGGAGTCAGTCGAGCCGCGCGACGATCCCCTTGGCGGCTTCGGAGGCTGCCGGAAACCGCTCCATGATCTGCGGATCATGCCCCGGGATCACCAGCCGGGGATCACTGGCGAGTTCGCGCAGGCGCTTGAAGCCTTCCAGCGTTGCGCCGACATTGTAGATCCACGGGAACGGGATATCCCGCTCGAAATTCTCGAAGAAATGGGTCGCGTCCGAAGCGAGCACGAGCCAGCCCTTTCGCGTCTTCACGCGCACAACCTGCTGCCCCTCGGTATGGCCGCCGACGCGGTGGAGCGTGATCCCGGGTGCKAGCATGCCCTCGTCCGTGTGATAAGCGACGCGCCCTTCGAAGAGCTTGCGCACCGTCGCGGCGATGTCCTCTGGATCGTACCCACCGCGCAGCATGCCGTGGCACATGCACGGGCCGGTGGCATAGGCCATCTCCGACGTCTGGAGATGAAACCGCGCCTGCGGGAACAGATGCTGGTTGCCGCAGTGGTCGTAGTGCAAATGCGTCAGCACAACGTCGCGAATGGACGCGGGTTCGATGCCGAGGAGCGCGAGCCCTTCACTCGGACAGCGCAGATGTTGGCGGCCGCGGGTGCGCGCTACATCGGCATTGAAGCCCGTATCAACGACGACAGCGCCTGACGGACCCTTGATCACGAAGACGAAGTAGTCAAACGGCATCGGCCCGTCATGGGCATCGCCACCCAGGAAATTCTCGCTGCGCCTGCGCGCCGCGTGGTGGGCGAAGCGGATGGCATAGACCTCGTGAATCGGCAGATCGGTCATAAGCGCAGCCTCGATCAGGTGATGGTCAACCCGCCATCGACTGTGATGGTCGAGCCTGTGATATAGGACGCTCCCTCGCCCGCGAGATAGACGACGGCCCCTGCGACGTCCTCGGGGAGCCCCGCGCGGCCCACGGGGACCGGCGCGAGCTTGCGGGCGCGAAACTCCGGATCAGCGAGCATGTGCCGATTGATATCAGTCTCGATCGTACCCGGAGCGACGAGGTTGACAGTAATACCGTGAGGCGCGAGCTCGAGAGCCATGGCGCGGGCCAACATCATCACGCCGCCCTTAGTCGCGACATAATGGGCAATGTCAGGGTTGGCATGCGCCTGGTTAACCGACGAGACCATGATGATCCGGGCCGGCCTGCGGTGGCCGATCATGAGCTTGGCGGCTTCCTGCGAGCAGGCGAAATAACCCTGCAGATTCACAGCGTGGATACTGGCCCAGTCCTCGTCAGTGATGTCGAGGAAAGGCTTTCGCTGGATGCTGGCGGCGTTGCACACGAGGATGCCGAGACCGCCCAACGCCTTGTCCGCCTGCCTTACTGCGGCGCGGGCGGCGGACGCATCGCCCATATCGGCATGCACGAGCACCGTGTTTCGGCCGAGTGCGCGGATCTCCGTGGCGAGCGTCTCGGCGGCCGATTCACTTCGGTACCAGTGAAGCGCGACGTCCGCACCTTCGCGCGCCAGCGCCAGCGCAATCCCGCGCCCAATCCCTTGGCTGTCGGCCCCGGTCACCAAGGCGGTCGTCGATGCAAGTGCCACAACTTATCCTATCAGCTTTTGCCATTATCGGAGATCAGGAGGACCGCCGCGAGCCTACATGTGCGTCGGTGTGACTTGCCAATCCGTTATGGTTGCGGGTTCAATCCGTCAGTCGGATGGACTTCTCGCTGCACAGATCGATGAGGTCACTATCGCTCTCGACCTCGTCGCTGAACTTGGCAAGGACGGAGTAGCTGCAGCCCGTGGGCTTGTTCAGCTTGAGGGCAATGCTCTTGCCGGGCCCGAGCGGCTTGGTGAGCTTGGCGATCAGGCGCGGCTGCTCGCCCGACGTCGTGATTTCCAGGGAAGCCAGTGGCGCGGTACGCGCGTTCGTCACCTTGACTTGAGCCGGCGGCTTGGGTGATTGGGCGACCGCGGGAGCAGTCGCGAAGCAAACGAATAGGCCGGCGCCGAACAGGCCGGCAGAGATAACGGGCTTGAATTTCATTGTCGTTTCGTTCCCCGAATAGCGAGCTTGAAACGCTCTTGCATATCTCACAACGGCCTTTCGGCGAAAACAAGCAGTCAAAGAGGCTTGGAATGCCGGTAGCAGGTTGCGCCCGGCAGTCGAGTAGAAGCTGTCACCGTTCGATGCATGGATGAGCGGCGAAGCGCTCCTGTCGAGGAGAAGCGTGAACCCGCGGTTTAGATCAAGAAGTCAGTCGCACCCAATGATCTGATCTGCTTGAATGATGGCCGGAAATTCAAGGGCCTCAAACGTCGTCTGCTGACGTCTTACAATCTGTCGCCTGGCGATCACGCCAGAGGCCGTGCCTGCCGCTCTCGACCCAACTGCGTCTGACGGGCATTCTTGTGGATGTTCATCCGGTCCTCCTTCGATGGAGACTGAAGCTTCGCAACCTCAGCTTCCTCGCTCGGGACCGGATGGACAACCTATTGAGAGCTCACACCTAGGGAATTTGCAACAGAACCCCTCGAAGAGCTTGTGCAGTCAGGGGCGATCTCAGACATGGGGCCTGACGTGCTTCGTCATGTTGCGGTGCCGGGACTTGGCGATGTTCATTTCTTCCCTGACGCGGGCGGGCGCTCTGGCCAGCGGCGCGTCCTTCGTCCGATCCCAACGCGCCGGCCAGCACGGCCAGGGCCTTGGCCTCGCCTTCGCTGAAATGGACGATCACCTGGGGCGGGGCATGCGTTCTTGGGTGCGTGAGCGTGTCAGATATGGCGGCACGGTCCTTGCGCCGTTTCTGAGTCGTTCGCGGGACGTTCTTCCGCACTGGCAACATCCTGCCAGTTACGGACAGCGCTGTTCTTATCTGTTCGGGTCTGTTCGGTTGGCGGGGATGTTCGCTGTGAGCGGGCGCATCACGAACGCCGATGCCGCACGTCCACGTCTTGCCGTTCTCTTCATTCCGATCGCCTCTCCTCTCCCGTCCCTCGAAGCACGAGCGTGTCGAGGATACGACGCGTCCATCTGAACGCTCCGGAGCAAATCCCTGCACAGAACCTCCGGCCGTGAAAGGCGAGCCGCCGGTGCTTCGTGAAAAGGGGCTTCTACAATGCCGCGCAGGTTCTGTTGCGATCGCCGGTAGGCGCGGCGGATATCGCACCATTCCCGTAACAATGCCGCCTAGAATCTAAATCCGTCCATCGCAGTGCAGTTTGCGATTCTCGCCGCGGCGTGAACGGGCGAATGTCCAGATCCTATGGCGCCCAGGGAATTGCGTCCGACGACACCCACACCATCCGCCGAGCCGCTCCCGGTCATCGTGACGCTTCCCTTCGCGATGTCGCCGCCAAGCTGGCGTCGCACCCCGACGAGGTTGGCCCGGTTTCGTCAGCAGGATCTGTCGCGAGCTGCAGCGCCGCCACTTCGACCCGTCAGATTTCAGTCGGAAAGTATGGGCGCGCAGCGCCAGCRCAGCCATGATTACCCATGGTAATTTGCCTTGGTTGTCGAGCCCGACAGAGATTTTGCCGTGACGTTTTTCTTTGCGTAGGGCTTGCCTGATCTTTAGCGGTTAATAATACTCTGATTCGGAATGTTATTAACCGGTAAGGGACCTCACAGCATGGGCAATGGACCGTCACCCCTGCAGAATGACATTCTTGCGCTGCTGGCGGTATGGCCTGCCTATGTTCATGACGCAACGGCGACGCAGCTCCATATAGGCGACTGGGCACGACCTCGCGATATCATCACCGGGCTCGGTCGGCCGGAAAGTGCTGTCACGAGCGCCTCAGTCTCGCGGGCACTGGCGCGGCTAAGCGAACGCGGGCTGGTGATGCGGGCCGCCGGACAGCCTGCCAGCGTCGGTCGGGCGTTCCGCTATGCCCGAATCCGCGCTCCGATTCCTTAACGGCACTCGAGGAAGTACGGACGGTGACGCAGCGGATTCCGTTGCATCACCGCCTCAATCTCGGAGCGTCAACGAAGTCGACGCTGTGGAGCAATGCGCTGCATGTGGCGACGGCATCGCACGGGACAGCGAAGTTCCTCACTTGGCGGGGCAGAATGAACACTACCTCTTCAATCAGATAATGGCGTTTCGGTTGGGAAAGGGTCAGCGAGATGCGCTATATGGCACGTGCCGGCATCGTCACGCCGTAGCGGAGTTGTTGCGCCTCGGTCGGGTTGGTAGCCATTGAGAATGGCAAAGATCAGTTACAGCGGTTATCGCTTTCCACCCGCGATCATCCAGCAGGCAATCTGGCGCAAGACACAAGGTTTCAAGAGCCCAGGTTCAGCCCAGAGATTTCTCTCCACTCACGCAGCCCCCTACAACACCTTCAACGTCCAGCGCCATCTCATTTCCGCCAAGCCCCACCGAGCTTTTCGCTCTTCGGCGATGGCGGCGGGGTGAGCGGCCGCCGCGGCCGCGTGATCGAGATCGTCAACCAGTGTTGTCGCGTGGATCGTTCGACGACGTGACAAGGCCCAAGTGGCGTTTCTTCCCGGCGAGGGCATGGGCGGCGCTGCCAATCACTGGACCGGCCAGAGCGGGCCTTGGGCGGACTACCATCCGAGCCAGAGGACCCGTCTACCTACCGGCTTCCGGAGGACATCTATGCCAGCATTCAGGTGAATGCGATGGAAAGCGAGCAAGTCCTTTGAGGCTTCGTCAAGCGTGGATCGCCAAAGGCACGGGCCGATCGAGCAATGCTTGCGTTGCCGGATTGGTCTGCCTAAACGTGCGCTCGCGGTCGTGATAATCGGGGAATTCATGCGATGAGATTATGTGAGCTTGCCGTGGCTGCGGCCCTCTTGGTCGCCTCGATGCTGAACCATGCAAACGCCGGCACGCTGGACAGCGTGAAAGCGCGTGGCACGCTCAATTGCGGCGTGGGTGAGAGCTTCCCAGGCTTCTTCGCCGCTGATGCGTCGGGTCGCTGGAGCGGCCTCGATGTCGATTTCTGCCGAGCCGTTGCGACCGCGGTTCTCGGCGATCCGGAAAAAGTGAAATACCTGCCCGCAACGCCGGCTGCGCGCTTTGCCCAGCTTCAGTCGGGCCAAGTGGATATCTTGTCGCGCTCCGTCACTTGGATCATGTCACGCGAAGCCGGGCTCGGCCTTTCGTTCCCCGGCATCACTTTTTTCGACGGTCAGGGCTTTCTCGTCCGCAAATCGGCTGGAATCAAGAGCGCCCGCGAGCTGGAGGGCGCTACGATCTGCACTCAGACTGGGACGACGACCGAGCGAAACCTCGCGGACTACTTCCGCCAGCACAACATGAAGTATAAGCCGGTGGTGTTCGAGCAGGCCGACCAGGTTGTCGCCGCCTATGAAGCCGAACGCTGCGATGCCTTCACGACCGACAAGTCGACGCTTTCGGCACGCCTCGCGAAGCTGAAGGAGCCAAGCGCCCATACCATCCTGCCCGAGACGATTTCGAAAGCTGCCAACGGCCCTGTGGTTCGCCAGGGCGACGACCAGTGGGCGAATCTCGTGCGCTGGACGCTGAACGCGGTGATCGCGGGCGAAGAGCTCGGCGTGACCGCGGCGAAGGTGGATGATCTCGCGGCCAATGCTACAGATCCCGAGATTCGCCGGCTTTTGGGCGCCGACAGCGACCTCGGCAAGCTGATCGGCCTCGACAAAGACTGGGCCGCGCGTGTCATTAAGGCCGTCGGCAACTACGGCGAGATGTACGAGCGCAATCTCGGGCCGAAAGGCGCGATCGTCATCCCGCGCGAAAACAGCCTGAATCGCCTTTGGCGCGATGGCGGCCTGCTGTTCTCGCCCTCCTTCCAGTGACGTCTGGCGACCAGCGGTGAATTGATTCCATGGCGGCCGCTTTTGGAGGTGCAGGCAAGAGCTTCATGCGTCGCCATGGGATCGAGTACGGTGTCTATGCGGCGACGGCGTGCGTCGTCGGGACGCTCGCCGCCATGGCGATTTTCACGCTTCGGGCTCGCGGCATTCATGCAGGTTTCGGCTTTCTCTGGGATACGGCCGGCTTCGACATCAGTTTCGGCCTGATCCCGTTCGATGCGACGAAGAGCTATGCCCGCGCCTTCCTCGTCGGCCTGCTGAATACGCTCGTCGTTTCCGCATTGGCGATTGGGCTGGGAACAGGTCTTGGGCTGGGCCTGGCGATCGCTCGCCTGTCCAGGGATCCCCCGTTGCGCGCCGCAGCGACGGCGGCGACGGAGCTCGTACGTAATACGCCGCTGCTGCTGCAGCTGTTCATCTGGTACTTMATGGTGTTCGGCGCGCTGCCGCCCGTCAGACAGTCGCTTCATATCGGCAGCTTTGCGCTGCTCAACAATCGCGGAATCGTGGTTGCGGCACCGGGACTGAATTCCGTCGCCTGCCTTTGTCTGAGTGCAGGTGCGGCATCGATCTTGACGGCTGCCATGGCGCGGCATCTGCCAGCGACTCTCGGCTTTCTCCAGCGATCTGCGACCAAGGCTGTCCTCGCCATAGGAGGGCTTCTCCTCCTTCTCGCAGGCGTCACCTGGGCCGATTGGGAGCTGCCAGTTCAGCGTGGCTTCAACGTCACCGGCGGCTTCACTCTGCCTCCGGAATTCGCCGCGCTGGTCACTGCGCTCGCAATCTACGCCGCGGCCTTCATCGGAGAAGCGTTTCGGAGCGGTGTCCTTTCCGTGCCTGGTGGCCAGTGGGAAGCAGCCCAGGCGCTCGGCCTCGGCCGCTTCGCCACCTTGCGGCTGATCGTTCTGCCGCAGGCGATCCGTGCTGCCCTGCCGGCACTTGGTAATCAGTTCGTCAATGTCGTGAAGGCCTCGTCGCTGGCTGCGGCCGTCGGGTTTCCCGACCTGATGCAGGTGTTCGGCAAGACCACGCTCAATCAAACTGGACAGGCGGTCGAGGTGATCAGCATCACGATGGCGGTGTATCTCGCGATCAGCCTCGGGATCTCCGGCCTGGTTCATCGCAGTGAAACCAGACGCTGGCGCGCGTGACCGAGACCCCGGCTTCCCCATGTCCGTGACGACGTCCGATTTGCCGCCGCCATCACGCGCGAGCCGGCGATGGGGCACAGGAGGCATCCTACTGCTCGCGGCGATCCTGGTTGCCGGAGTTCTCCTCGGCCCGAAACTGTTTCGCTGGGCCTTGCTCGACGCCGTGTTCCCATGGAGCGAAGCGGCGAGTTGCGATGGCCCCGGCGCCTGCTGGCTCTTCATTCGCGAGCGGCTACCGCAATTCATCTACGGCTATTATCCCGCGCCCTCCCGGTGGCGGCTGAACGTCGGTTTCCTTCTGCTGTTCGCTTGGCTAGCCCTGCCGCTGCTTCCCCGCATCCGCCGGCGAGCGGCCGTGACCGTGACGGGTGCCGCGATCGGGATCGCTGCCGCCTTCATGATGGCGGCCGGCGGTGTGTTGGGCCTGGCGCCTGTGGAAACCGATCAGTGGGGCGGCCTCTTCGTGACGGCGCTCCTATCGGTTACCGCAATGATCGTGTCGCTGCCGGCCGGGATTATTCTGGCGCTGGGCCGCCAGGCCGCCAGCCCCCTCTGGCGCGGGTTGGCGAACATGACGGTAGAAGTCATCCGCGGCGTCCCGCTGCTCGCCATTCTCTTCATGGCCGTGGTGCTGCTGCCGCTCTTCGTTCCCGGTGGAGAGGGGATCGGCCTGTTCACGCGCGTGGTGGTCGGCCTGTGTCTCTACGCCTCGGCCTACATGGCCGAGGTAATCCGGGGTGCGTTGCGCACGATCCCGGCAGGGCAGGCCGAAGCGGCCCGTGCTCTCGGGCTCGGCTATTGGCGCTGCCTGAGCCTCGTCGTACTACCGCAGGCATTGCGCGCCGCTCTGCCCAACATCGTGAGCACCTTCATTCAGGTGCTGAAGGATTCGACGCTGGTGCTCGTGGTCGGCGTTTACGACCTGCTCGGCGTCGTGCAACTCACCGTTTCCGAACCGAAATGGAATAGCTACTCGGCAGAAGCCTATCTCTTCGCCGGCCTGTTCTTCTTTGCGATCTGCTTCGGCCTCTCAAGGGTGGCCGCCCGGATCGAACGGCATCTCGACTACAATCGGACATCATCGACGTGATTCACAGCTTCGCAACCCCATCCGGAATCGTCATCACGCGGGCCGAGGAAACGATCAGCGCGCCTGAGGGGCTCGACGCACTGATCGATACCCTCGGAGCGCGGCAGGGCCTGCTATTACGCTGCAATTTCGCGTTTCCAGGGCGCTACGGACCGCACTGGCTCGGGTTCGTCGACCCGCCGCTTCGGTTTTCCCTCCGCTCGGATCGCCTATCCTGCCGGGCACTGAACGAGCGCGGCACCGTTATCCTGCCGGCCCTCGCCGCCGCTTTGGCGCGTGGAGGCGTCGCCGATCTCGAAACGGGCCTGGATGCCGTCGAGGGCCGTCTCGTCAACGGCGAGACACTGTTCGAAGCCCTCCGAAGCCTTGTCGCCGGGTTGAGTTCGGACGACCCGCATCTTGGTCTCTTCGGCCCCTTCGGCTTCGACGTGGCGTTTCATACGCTGGGGCTGGAGAAACGTGCCCGGCAGCAGGCCGACCACGATGACATGGTCCTCTATCTGCCGGACCGTATCGTCGCCGCCGACCATCCCGAGACCGGCCAGGCCAAGATCATCACTTACGACTTCGCCCTGGGCGCTCGTTCGACGCAGGGGCTCCCGCGCACTGGAAGCGTCTCCACTTCTGCCGCGCCGATGCGGGTGGCCACCACGAGGCCAGAGCAACCCTATGCAGACATGGTGCGCAAAGCGGTCGAAGCCTGCCGCTCTGGCGAACTGTTCGAGGTGGTTCTCGCGCAAACTTTCAGGCGTGAGATGTCAGCGGGGCCCAATGCCCTTTTTCGACTGCTCGATCGCGTCAACCCCAGTCCCTATGAATTCCTGGCTAATCTTGGCACCGAAGCACTGGTCGGCGCCTCGCCGGAAATGTTTGTGCGCGTCGACGGCAGACGTGTCGAAAGCTGTCCGATTTCGGGAACGGTCCGACGGGGGGAAGATGCCGCAGCTGACGCCGAACAGGCGCTCGAACTCCTCAACTCGCCCAAGGCCGCCGCAGAGCTCACCATGTGCACGGATATCGACCGTGACGATAAGGCCGGCTTGTGCGAGATCGGCTCAATACGCCTTCTCGGTCGCCGCCAGATCGAAACTTATTCGCATCTGTTGCATACGGTCGACCACGTCGAAGGGCTTCTTCGTCCCGACCGTGATGCGATCGACGCATTTCGGGCGCATGTCTGGGCGGTGACGCTCACGGGTGCGCCTCGCCGCGAAGCGATCGCCTTCATCGATGCCAACGAAGACGTCCCGCGGCGCTGGTATGGAGGCGCCATCGGGCGGCTCGGCTTCGATGGTCGGCTGGACACCGGCATTGTCCTGCGCTCGATGCGGCTTGCCGATGGAGCGGCGGAAATAACCGTCGGTGCGACGATTCTGCATTCATCCGATCCGGCAGACGAGGAGCGCGAAACCGTAACGAAAGCCGCCGCGCTTTTGCGTACGCTGGACCTCGCATCGGAACAGGCTGCGCGGCCCGAGGCCGTTCCCGCGGCTCCGCACGCTGTCCAAGGAGACCGGGCCACGCGGATACCGGTCACCATTCTGGGCGGTGCGCCCTTCGCTCAGACCCTGGAAGCCCTGCTGGCATCGGCCGGAGCCGACGTTACCCTACAGCCCTTAGCCGCGGGATCGCGGAGACAATGCAGCGGCGGAGTCTATGTCGTCTCCCCCGACCTATCGGACGGGGCGCTCGATACCGCGCGCGAAGTTCTCGCGGAACTCCTCGCCGCCGGACGCCCGGTCCTGGCCCTCGGTCAGGGTATGGTTGCGCTGGCCCAACTGTTCGGCGCCAAGGCCGCATTGGCAAACACCCCACGCCACGGGGAACGTGAGTTGGCGCGACCTTTGGCCGACTCATGGCTGTTGTCGGGCACCGCAAAGCCGCTCGTCGTCGGCTGCTACCACCGCCACGTCATCACGTCGGGCCAAGCTCTAGCTCCCTTGCGGGAAATCGCTCGCAGCGATGCCGGCGAAGTGCTGGCGCTGGAGCACGGGACACTTCCCGTTGGCGGTTTGCTGTTCCGGCCGGAGTCACTTCTCACTCGGGATCCGAAGAAACTAGTTCATGCATTTCTTCAACGCGCTAGTCTAGTTGGGTAATTTTTAGTGACAGGAAAAACATGGCGTCGCGTGCGCGTAGCATTGGGCACAACCGCGCGAATGAGCGATCGCCCGAGATCTTCCAGCCCCTGCTGACCATATATGTGTTCTGAACTCGGGTTCAGCCCAGAGATTTCTCTTCACTCACGCAGCCACGTACAACACCTTCAACGTCCAGCGCCATCTCATTTCGGCGTCGTCACGTTAACTCCGGCATGGCGGCAAGCGGTGTAGGTGGGCGTGCATGACCGCATGGCGGCAAGCGGTGTAGGTGGGCGTGCATGACC
>NZ_JBFTRC010000064.1:0-26857 GCF_056399325.1 Allobosea sp. 01N443 | reverse complement strand
GACGAGGGCTCGCAGCTCGTCTCGCTACTGGCCGGCGCCAAGCACGGCGAGACCGTGGTCGACCTCTGCGCCGGCGCCGGAGGCAAGACGTTGGCTCTCGCTGCCCAGATGCAGAATCAGGGTCGCCTGTTCGCGACCGATCTCGATAGCCGTCGTCTGGCGCCACTGCATGAGCGTCTGGCGCGCTCGGGCGCCAGTATCGTCCAGATCCGCGTCCCGCGCAGCCGCGGCCATGAATCCCTCAGCGAAGTCATTGGCGAGGCCGATCTCGTCCTGGTCGATGCGCCCTGCACCGGTTCCGGCACCTGGCGGCGTAATCCCGACGCAAAATGGCGCGTCAGACCGGGCGCGCTCGCCGAGCGGATCAAGGACCAGGCCGAGGTGCTGGCGCGCGCAGCCCGCCTGGTGAAACCCGGCGGTCGTATTGCCTATGTCACCTGCTCGGTGCTTCCGGATGAGAATGACGGGGCCGTTTCAGGGTTCCTGCAGCGCCACCCCGGCTTCACCCTCGTGCCGAGCCAGGAGATCCTGTCGTCGAGGGAAGGCGACTTTGCTTTGCTCGCGCGGTTCTCGACCGCGCTTGGCCTGCAATTGTCGCCGCAGCGCACCGGGACGGACGGATTCTATCTGGCTTGCGTCAGGCGCGAGGCCTGAGGCGCGCTTGCGCCGTTGCGCCTGCGCGCGTGATGGCGTAACCGGGCGCGATGACGAGCAAGCCCCACGACTCCATCCTCATCATCGATTTCGGTAGCCAGGTCACGCAGCTGATCGCGCGTCGCGTACGCGAGATCGGCGTCTATTGCGAGATCGCGCCGTTCCAGTCGGCCTCCGAGGCCTTTCAGCGGATGAAGCCGAAGGGTGTCATCTTTTCCGGCGGGCCGGCCTCGGTGCCGGATGAAAATTCGCCGCGTGCGCCCCAGGAAGTCTTCTCGGCGGGCCTGCCGCTTCTCGGCATCTGCTATGGTCAGCAGACCATGGCGCATCAGCTCGGCGGCAAGGTCGAGGGCGGGCATGCGGCCGAGTTCGGCCGCGCCGATGTCGAGATCGTCGCGCCCTCGGCACTGTTCAGGGAGGTCTGGAACCAGGGCGGCCGCTTTCCGGTGTGGATGAGCCATGGCGACCGCGTCACGCAGTTGCCGGCTGGTTTTTCGGTCAAGGCGACCTCGGAGAACGCGCCCTTTGCGGTGGCGAGCGACGAGGAGCGGCGTTTCTATTCGACCATGTTCCATCCGGAGGTGGTGCATACGCCGGACGGCGCCAAGCTGCTGCGCAACTTCGTCGTCGATATCTGCGGCTGCGTCCCGGATTGGAGCATGTCCGCCTATCGCTCCGAGACCATCGCCAAGATCCGTGCGCAGGTCGGCAAGGGCAGGGTGATCTGCGGGCTTTCCGGCGGCGTCGATTCCGCCGTTGCCGCCGTGCTGATCCACGAGGCCATCGGTGACCAGCTCACCTGCGTCTTCGTCGATCACGGCCTGATGCGGATGAACGAGGCGGAAGAGGTCGTGCGCCTGTTCCGCGACAGCTACAATATCCCGCTCGTGCATGTGGAGGCTGAGGAACTCTTCCTCGCCGAGCTCGCCAAATGCGGCTCCGATCCGGAGGCCAAGCGCAAGACCATCGGCCGCCTCTTCATCGAGGTCTTCGACGAGGAAGCGCGCAAGCTCGGCGGTGCCGATTTCCTGGCGCAGGGCACGCTCTATCCCGACGTGATCGAGAGCGTCTCCTTCTCCGGCGGGCCCTCGGTGACGATCAAGTCGCACCACAATGTCGGCGGATTGCCCGAGCGCATGAAGATGAAGCTCGTCGAGCCGCTGCGCGAGCTGTTCAAGGACGAGGTCCGCGTGCTGGGCCGGGAGCTTGGCCTGCCCGAGGCCTTCGTCGGCCGCCATCCCTTCCCGGGGCCGGGCCTCGCCATTCGCTGCCCCGGCGAGATCACCAAGGAAAAGCTCGACATCCTGCGCAAGGCCGACGCGATCTACCTCGAGGAGATCCGCAAGGCCGGTCTCTACGACGTGATCTGGCAGGCTTTTGCCGTGCTGCTGCCGGTGCGCACCGTCGGCGTGATGGGTGACCACCGAACCTACGACCATGTCTGCGCGTTGCGTGCCGTCACCTCGGTGGACGGCATGACGGCCGATTTCTATCCCTACGACATGGCCTTCCTCGGCCGCACCGCGACTCGTATCATCAACGAGGTCAAGGGCATCAACCGGGTCGTCTACGACGTGACGTCGAAGCCGCCCGGTACGATCGAGTGGGAGTGATTCAGACCCGCTCGAATGTCGCGCTGAGGGTCTTTCCCGGCCTCGAACATCACAATCTGCGCCGGCTCTTCCATGCCGGCATCTGCGTTCCGGTCAACTCCGGTGATCCAACGTATTTTAGAGGTCACGTAAGCGAAAATCTCATCCCCTCGGCCGAGGGATTGGGCCGGACCGCAGAGGAGCAATTGACCCTGGCAGACAACGGCCTCAGGGCCGCGTTCGTCGATGAGGACAGGCGTAAAACGAACCGGAAGGTCATCAAGGGCAGGAGTCCACTGGGCCTTGCAAGCGGTCTCCTACAATGAGACCTGAAGATACGGATTCTCCGCTCCGCATCTGGCTTGCGGTAATCGTGCTCGGCATCGCCTCGTTCACAATGGTCACGACCGAGTTCGCGCCGATCGGGCTGCTGTCCCAGATCGCCCTTGATCTGGGACGAGATCAGGCCGCGGTCGGGCTCACGGTGACGCTCTATGCCTGGATCGGCGCCGCGAGCGGCCTGTTGTCGGTCGTTCTGCTCCAGAAGTTTCCTCGCAAGCCATTGCTCATCGTCTTGATGCTCATTCTTTCCGCGACCAATCTTGCGGCGATGATTTCCCACAGCTTCGACGGGTTGTTGCTGGCACGCGCGGTGGGCGCTGTCGTTCTCGGTTTCTTCTGGGCCATGGCGGCTGCGGTCGCGTCACAGATTGCACCGTCCCACCGTATGGGTGTTGCAACCGCAATCATATTCGGCGGGATCTCGATGGCGACCGTTGTCGGCGTGCCGCTCGCGAACCTCGTCGGTCAGGCGAGTGGATGGCGTGCAGCGTTTGGTCTAATTGGCGCAGTCGGGCTGCTTACCTCGGTCCTGATGATCGCAGTTCTTCCCAAAATGCAGCCCGGATCGCCGGCAGGATGGAGAGAGCTTGGATCGGTGTTCCGCAGACATGACCTGCTGGGGATCTATGCTGTAACGGCATTCATGGCGGCGGCGAATTTCGCAGCGTACACTTTCATCGAACCATTCCTCGGAGAGATTTCGGATCTTCCCCAGGTCATGATCGGTGTGTTGCTGTTCGGCTTTGGGGGAGCAGGATTCATTGGGAACATCCTGACCGGCTTTCTCATCGACCGCTTCATGAAGTCCATCATCACTGCAGGGCTTTTTGCCTTGTGCCTGGCGCTTGTTGGCCTTGGATGGTTCKGTCCTCAGCTAGGAACAGGTGGAGTCTTCGTCTTGCTCGTCATCTGGGGCGCCGCCATCGCGGCGCTGTTCGCGGGCCTGCAGACCTGGATCCTGCGCGCGGCCGGTTCGACAGTCATGTCCGCTGCCGCGATAGACTCGGCGGTCATCAATTCGGCGATCGGCTTCGGAGCCATCCTCGGCGCCCGGATATTGACTGTATCCGGCGTATCCGGAGTGATGCTGGCCGCCGGAATGGTCGTCATTGTCCCGCTTCTGATCATCCTGTTGCAAGCGGCTCCCCAGGCTGGCCCGAAGGAAAGGGGGAGCGTTGCTTGATGGTTGAGGCTGCAGTCAGACGCCGGCAGGCTTCTCAAGAATACTGAGACGGGTTCGGCAACGGTCCGGTGATCTTGCCTTTGAAATCAGGACCCCAACTTTTTGACAGTCCTGATGTCGGAGTTTTTGCGGTTACAGATTAGATTTGCGAGAAATGTCCATTGGTTATTCGTTGTTCAAACAATCGAGTGGAGTGAGGGCGAGCGGCGGCAGCAGGCCAGCACCCACCGCTCGCGGGTATGCGAGTATGTGCATGCGACAACGACCTTTGATCGCCGATAGCGCTCCTCAGATTGTCGAGGCCATGGCTTTGACCAACTCCTGAGGGGCTCCTTCACCGCCGGATTTGGGATCAGATTGACCGCCAGTGCGGTCCCTAAGATGTCTCTGCCGCGTGCCGGGCGACCTGATCCCGGCGGCACCTGAGAAAGACCGCGTCCGATGGACTGGACGCAAGGCCGATGGCGCGATCAAAGGCCGCAAGCGCGGCGTCGGTCGGGCCCGAGCGGGACAGCAATTCGGCACGTGCCGCATGAAACGGCTGATAGGCCGAGAGCGCTGAGGCAAGCAACTCAAGAGCGTGCAAGCCTGCTTGGAGTGCGCCAGCTTCCGCCAATGCCACGGCGCGGTTCAACCGGACGACCGGCGTCGGTTCGATCCGCAACAGGCTATCATAGAGCAGGACGATCTGCGGCCAGTCGGGCGRCTCCGCCTGGACATGCAAGGCGGCAATCGCCGCCTTGATCTGAAAGGCCCCCGGCGCGCGTCGCGCCACTGCACGATCGAGCAAGGCCAGCCCTTCGGCAATCCGGGCGCCATCCCAAAGCCTACGGTCCTGCACTGCAAGTGGGACGCTGGTTCCGCCGGCATCGAGCCGTGCCGCGCGGCGGGCTTCGGTGATCAGCATCAGCGCCAGCAGTCCCTCGATTTCGGCCTGGTCCGGACGCAGGCCATTCAACATGCGCGCAAGATAGATGGCCTCTTCACCCAAAGGACTGGCGTGAGATTCGTCCGTGCCCGAATAGGCCTGGTTGAAAATGAGATAGACGACGGTCAGGACGGATTGCAGCCGCTCTGCCCAGGCTTCCGGTCCGGGTACGGCATAGGGAATGCCGGCGGCGAGTATCTTTGCCCGTGCCCGCGAGAGGCGCTGGCCCATGGTGGTTTCGTTGTCGAGGAAAGCAGCGGCAACGTCGGCCGTGCTCAATCCGCCCAGGGTGCGAAGCGTCAGTGCGACCCGGGTCTTGGGCTCCAGCGCCGGATGGCAGCAGGTGAAGATCAGCCGCAGGCGTTCGTCGGCAATATCCTCGGTCGTCGTCTCGGCTGCTTCGGCTAGGGAAAGCCGGGCGATCTCGCCAGCCTTGCGGTCCTCACGGGCCGACTTGCGCAAGCGATCGATCGCCTTGCGCAGCGCGACCTTCAAGAGCCAGCCCTGAGGCGAGGCAGGCAGCCCCGTCCTTCCCCAATGCACCACCGCCGAGGCCAGGGCGTCCTGCAGCGCGTCCTCGGCAAGCTGAAAATTCTTCAGCTGAACAATCAGCGCAGACAGAAGCCGCCCCCGATCCATCCGCACCATATTCTCGATGGCGCAGGAAACCGATCGGGGATCGGGGGCGGCCTCCGACATCAGGCGTCGTAGTCCATCACGGGCCGCACTTCGATCGTCCCATAGGCCGCCGACGGGATCATCGCTGCGAAGTGCAGGGCGGCATCCAGGTCGGGAACCTCGAAAATATAGTACCCGCCGAGGCGTTCCTTGGTCTCGGCAAAGGGGCCATCCATCGTCTCCACCTTGCCTCCGCGAATCCTCAGACTCGTGGCGGTCTCGACATCCTTCAGGCCTTCGCCCGCCACATAAGCGCCCGCCGCCTTCAGGGTTTCGTTGAAGTCGAAATACCCCTTCATCATCACCTCGAATTCAGGCGTGCCATAGGCTGGCTCGAGGGACGGGTCACTATAGATCAGCGCCATGTACTGCATGTCAGGTCTCCGGTGTTGGGCAGGTTCGGGGAGGTGTCAGGGGCGAGAGCCAAGCGCCGCGAGGGCGAGGGCCGCGGTCAGCGTCAGTGTCGCAAGGATGCAGGCGGAGTTACCCGCGATCCGCAGGGGATGGGTGGGGGCATTGGCGCGCAGTCCGATGGGGTGCAAAATCCGCCCGATGACGACCAGCAGCCCGGCGGCATGGAGCCAGAGCGGGCCGGCGCCCTGGCCCTCGGCCAGCACCATCAAGATGAGGATCATCGGCACCCATTCGACGAAATTGCCATGCCGGCGGATGCGTTCGTGCAGATTGGCATTGCCTGCATCTCCGATGGAGACGCTCAATGCCGAGCGGGTTTTGGTGACGCCGATCCACAGGACCAGAAAGATCACGGCCAGGGGGATCGCATAGATCGAGGTAATCGGAAAAATCATCAGGGTTGGGCCATTCAGCTTGGTTTCGATGCCCCAAGAACGCTGCCCAATCCCGGATTTCGACATCCAAGCAAAAAATTTCAAACGAGCACGCCGGGTGGCATCCACTAGGGTAAATTGGCCGCCTGGGCCAGTGGTATGAAATTCTATGAAGAATTGCTCTGATGGAAAAGGGTGAAGTCGTTCGTAGGATATTACATTTCGATACTGTGCCTCACAGCGGATAAATATAGCCTGAAATTCATTCGATCGCTCGATGCGAATAGACTTCGCGGCGAAGTCCGGTCCTTGGAGTCGCCGCGCCTCCGGCGGGAGAACGCACGAGCGATCAGATCGTCACGACGATCTTGCCGAATTGTTCGTTCGACTCCAGGAACCGGTGCGCCTCGACGATCTGGTCGAACGGAAAGATCCTGTCGATGGTCGGCTGAAGCGATCCGGACGCCAGCCCGTCGAGGATGAACTCCTTGGCCGCCTCGAGCCGCGCGGGATCACTGAGGATCTCGTGTACGAGGTAGCCGCGGAGCGTCAGCGTCTTGCTGAGGACGGCGAAGAGCGGGAAGGGAGTCGATTCAGGGCTCAAGCCGCCATATTCGACGAGAATGCCACCCCGCGACATCGCGGCCGTCAGCGGGCCGAATATCGGGCCGCCGATCGGATCGAGCACGACGCGTACACCATTCCGGCCAGCGATGTCCGACAGCCGCGCTTCCAGATCTTCCTCGGCTGAAGCGACGACATGGGGCGCGCCAAAGGCGAGCAGGGCCTGCTTTTTGCCTGAGGTGCGCGTGACCGCGATCGTGGTCGCGCCCACCATCTTGGCAATCTGGAGCGCGGCAAGTCCAACGCTGCTTGATGCAGCCGTGATGACGACAAAGTCCTCCCTGCGGAGCTTGGCGATGTCGATAAGCGCCCCATAGGCGGTGAGGTACTGCATCCAGAAGGCGGCAGCCGCTTCGAAACTGAGCGATGGCGGATGCTTCACGACGAGTTCGGCTGGAAACGTGGCAAGCTCGCCATAGGCGGGCCAGCGCACCATCGACACGGGTGGCACCACGCTGACGGCGTCGCCAAGTACCAACCCTTCCACATCGTCGCCGGCGGCTTCAACGATGCCTGCTGCCTCAAGGCCGAGACCGGACGGCAAAGTCGGTGTCTCGATATAAGTGCCGGCGCGCAGCAACGCCTCGGCGCGGTTCAGCCCGAGCGCCTTGACCCGGATCTGCACCTCGCCTCGGCCGGGAGCCGGAACCGTCACGGTTTCGATGCGCAAGACCTCGGGACCACCATGCTCATGAAAGCGAACGACGCGTGCCATAGGCTGTAACTCCAAATTATTTGAACGGAATAAGCTATGCGTCCGGGCTGCGCCGCGGATAAATGGCCGAATCGGAAGATCAGTCGAAACTATGGGTTCTGAAAGATGGATCGCCTTACGAGCATGACCGTGTTCGTCAAAGCCGTTGACCTAGGCTCGTTCGCGGCTGCCGCCGAGGCTCTCGATCTGTCGGGGCCGATGGTCGGCAAGCATGTCCGCTTCCTGGAAGAGCGGCTGGGCGTGAGCCTCATCAACCGCACCACGCGCCGCCAGAGCCTGACGGATTTCGGGCGCACCTATTACGATCGCTGCCGCGTCGTTCTGGCCGAAGCCGAGGCTGCAGATGCGCTCGCTGCCGACCAGCTTTCAGAACCGCGCGGAAAGCTGCGTGTCACCATGCCTGCGCTCCTCGGCCGATGCTGCGTTGCGCCCATCCTGCTGGAGCTTGCGCGGCGCCATCCCGCGCTGGAACTTGATCTGTCGTTCAGCGACCGCATCGTCGATCTTGCCGAAGGGAACTACGATCTCGCCATCCGGACAGGCGAGCTAGCGAACAAGACAGGCGTGATCGCGCGACGCATCGCGCGTCACCGGATGCTCGTCTGCGCGTCGCCGTCCTATCTCGAGACACACGGCCGGCCCGGGCAGATCGAGGAGATCGGCCGGCATCACGCCATCATCTACAGCCGGCCGGGCTGGATCCATCCGTGGCTGTTCGCGCGCGAGGGCCAGCCACCGGTGGAGGTTGCGCCGGTCGGCCGGTTGCGGCTCGACGACCTTGATGCCGTGGCCGATGCCGCAGCTTCCGGCCTGGGCCTTGCCTGGCTGCCATCTTGGCTGATTCAGGAGCGCATTCAGGCAGGCAAGCTTGTGCCGTTGTTGCTGAATGAGCCGGGATATGTGTTCGACAACTACGCGCTATGGCTGCAGACGCCTCACCTGCCGCGCAAGGTACGTCTCGCCGTCGATGCGCTGGCATCGGCGCTGCCCAGGCTCATGGCCTGAAATGCAGGGCATAGGGCGTCGCGATGACTTCAAGGCGCTTTCGGCGCCCATTCCATCCCCACCGGACAAGAACGGAGTGTCGTGCGTCGGCCGGCAGCGCCTCAGTGCTTGCTGAGATATTTCATACCGGTATCGCACATCACGGTGACGATGGTCGCGCCGGGGCCGAACTGCTCGGCGAGGCGTAGCGCTGCGACGACATTGGCTCCCGTCGACGTTCCCGCGAAGAGGCCTTCCTCTCGGGCGAGGCGGCGGGCCATGGTGGCAGCCTCCTCGGTCGAAACCAGATCAATCCGGTCGGCGATGTCCTTCTCCCAGAGCGGCATGACATAGCCGGCGCCGATCCCGTCGATCTTGTGGGCTCCGGTCGCGCCGCCCGACAGCACCGGGGATTCGGCGGGCTCCACGGCCGCAATTGCGATCGCGGCATTGTGCCGGCGCAGCGCCTCGCCGGTTCCGCGGAGCGAGGCGGCGGTGCCGACGCTCTGGACGAAGCCGTCGATCCTTCCCTTCGTCTGCGCCCAGACTTCGTCAGCCATCCGGTGATAGGCCGCCATCTGGTCGCGGTTCTTCATCTGGTCGGTCCAGAAACTGCCGGTCTCGGCGGCAAGGACCCGTGCGGCTTCGATCATGTCGCGGGTGAGCTTCTCGGTCATGCGGCCGCTCTCACTGGGAATGATCTGAAGCTGGGCGCCCAGCAGTTTCATATGCTCGAGCTTCTCTCGCGCGAACGCGTCCGAGGTCACGATATGCAGCGGGTAACCCTTCACGGCACAGACCAGCGAGAGGGAGACGCCCGTGCTTCCGCCGGTATATTCGACGACGGAACCTCCCGGCTTCAGGCGGCCGTCCGCTTCGGCGGCCTCGACCATCGCCAGCGCCATGCGGTCCTTCATGCTCTCCGTCGGGTTTTCGCTTTCCAGCTTCAGCAGGATCCGGGCGCCGTTTGCCGGTGCGATCCGCCGCAGCGCGAGGAGGGTGGTGTTGCCGACGAGGTCCAGGATGGTTCGGTCCGGGTGGTTCATCTCAGGCGCCCTGCTGTTCGAGCCAGATCTTGAGCGCAACCGCATTGTTCCGCTCTTCGTCACGCGCCGCGTAGAGCAGGGTCACCGGACCTTCGCGCAGATGCCGGAAAAGCTCCCTGGTGGCCGCTTGCGCCGCTTCGCTCGTCAATTCGTCCGCATAGGCCGCGCGGAACGCATCCCAATCATCCGGCTTGCCGTGAAACTGCTTCCGCAGGGCATTGCTCGGCGCGATCTCCTTGAGCCAGAGGTCGATATGCGCCTTGTCCCTGGAGATGCCGCGCGGCCAAAGCCGGTCGACCAGGATGCGCTTGCCGTCATTGGCGGCCCGGTGGTCGTAGACGCGCTTCAGGACGAATGAGGCCATTGGACGTCTGCCACGTGGGGAACGAGGCGCCCGGATCGCGCGACGCCCATTTCCATGCATCTACATGTATTGTAGATGCATATAACCATGAGAGCTGGGAAGCAATCGCAAGGCAGCCTGCGACGCGAGGCTCGCGCCCTGGTCGACGCTTGCCCGGCCTGGAATGCCCGGCTGGCGGCGCGACGCATTTCGCTGTTCATCGATCGGGACATGGCGGCCCTTGGCCTTACCGCGGCGCAAGCCGGGCTGATGGCGCAGATCGCGACCATCGGCGACGATACGCTCGGCGCACTCGCTCAGCGGACCGGGCTCGAGCAATCCACGCTGTCGCGCAATCTGCGTACGCTGGAACGCGAGGGGCTGATCGAGATCGCGGTGGTGGAGGCAGACTTGCGGCGTCGTGCAGTGTGGCTGACCGAAGCCGGCGTACGGCGGTTACAGGAGGCCCTGCCGGTCTGGCGTCAGGCCCAAGCCCGTCTCGCGCAGATCCTGAGGCCTGGACTGGCGCGCGAGCTCGCAGACCACAGCGAGGCGCTGAACGAGGCGAAGCCCGGATCACGATTGCCTTGAAAGCTCCAAAATCTCTTGGTCGAGTGCGCGCCCTGGTCCCCCTCCGGCGAGCATCGGGCGCTGAGGTCGGTCGCGCTGCGATTGGAGGGCCTGGCTAGCGGGCAGCAGGACAAGCGTATCGGATTTCGTGCTGCGGTAGCGGTCGGGCGTCTTGCCGGACAGGTCGAGAGCGAGGTGCGAGATGACACCTGTCGACGCGTGTGATCTGTCGTTTCCGGATCTCAGTCTTCCGCAGAACCTTCGCGGCCCCCCGCGGGCAGGCAATCGCGAAAGCGTCGCAATCTTCTTCGCGCTCCTGCCGGAGCCGGACACAGCGAGCTACATTTCCCATCTCGCCGGCGACCTTCGCGCCGAGTTCAAGCTGCACGGTCGGCTGCGCCCGCCGAGCCTGCTCCATGTCTCGCTCAACAAGGTCGGCAATTTCATCGAATTGCCGAGGGAAATCATCGCCGCAGCGCTGGAAGCCGGCCGAATGGTCGAGGCCCATCAGTTCGCCGTGAGCCTTGACCGGTTCCTCAGTTTCAGCGGCGGTGAACCTCACGCCCTTGTCCTGTGCTGCGGGGAGGATCTCGCCGCGCTTTCGACACTGCGCCGCAACATCGATCGAGCGCTCAAGAGGGTCGGGCTGAAACCGGGTGGTCAGGCAGGTTCGACGCCCCATGTGACCATATTATACGACCGCGAACTCGTACCTCCCATGGGGCTCGAGCGGCCGATCGGCTGGGTTGCCCGCGACTTTGTCCTGATCGAGAGTTTCCAGGGACAAGGCCGATACGAGATTCTGGGGCGCTGGCCGCTGCACCCGCTATGTTGAAGGTCGAATGCGGTAAGCGCAGCGCCGCGCGCCATGAAGGATGTGTTCCTCTCGTTCGACCGAACAGCCCGGTCCGAGCGCGTCTCTGAAGATCGCGAGTTCGGCGCGGCAAAACCCCTGGCAAATCGACGCCGCGGCGCAGATCGGACAGTGGTTCTCGATCAGAAGCCAGCCATCGTCCGATCGCTGCCATTCGGCCATATAGCCTTCGCGGCTCCGGATCTCGGTGAGCGCCGCAATGCGGGCCTCCAGCCCTTCGGCGCCCGCCATGGCTGCCTGATAGGCGGTTCGCATCTCGGTTTCGCGGGCGTTGATCAAACGGTCGAGCGCGTCTGCCCCCAGGAGTTCGCGCACGGACCGCAACAGGCTGACCGTGAGCTCCGCATGGCTGTCGGGGAAGCGCGCCTGACCCTTGTCGGTCAAACGCCAGAACTGGGTTGGGCGGCCGACACCTCGGGACACGGTCTCGGTTTCGACAAGGGCTTCGGTCGCGAGCTTCGCGAGTTGCTGCCGCGCGTTCTCGCCCGTGGTGCCAAGCGCCCTTCCCAGATCAGCCGCGGTCTGTGCGCCGCGTGTCTTCAGCAGGGTCAGCAGCCGGTCAGCCGGCGGACGGGGCAGTGATGATGCATTTTCCAAGTCGTAGCTTGACATATTTCAGGAGCGCCAATATTCCAAGTCAATACTTGTTTTATAGAGCTTGCAGCAACCCGCTGCAAGCTGCGCTGGAGATGACGATGCCCTTCACGGTTCCGAGCCTGCCTTACGCCCTCGATGCGTTGGCGCCCGTCATGTCGGCAGAGACGCTGGACCTGCATCACGGCAAGCACCATCAAGCTTACGTCACCAAGCTCAACGAGCTTGTTCCGGGCTCGGCCTTCGAAGGTTTGAGCCTTGAGGAGATCATTCGCGGCTCCTTCGAAAGACCGGGCGCAGAGGCGATCTTCAACAATGCCGGCCAGCACTGGAACCACAATTTCTTCTGGCCCTCGCTAAGGCCCGATGCCGGCGGCATGCCCGGCAGGCTGGAAGCCCGGCTGAAGGGCGACTTCGGAACGATCGATGCCTTCAAGGCCGAGTTCGTGAAGCAGGGCCTTGCCCAGTTCGGTTCCGGCTGGGTCTGGCTGGTGCAGACGCGGGAAGGGCGTCTTGCCGTCACCAAATCAGCCAACGCGATCAACCCGCTGGTCCATGACCAGACGCCGCTGCTCGGCTGCGATGTCTGGGAGCATTCCTATTATGTCGACTATCGCAACCGCCGTGCCGATTACCTCCAGGCCTTCGTCGATCATCTCGTCGACTGGGATGTGGTCGCGTCGCGCTTGCCGGCCTGAGCCGATGATGGGACTCGCTGAGCGGCTCTCGGCGCGGCTCGCGGCTGGCGCCGAGAGCCACATCCTCCGCTTCGCCCTTGGCGCCGCCTGCCTGAAGAGCGGCGACGGCCCGGCCGCGATCGTACACCTCGAGCGCGCGGTCGCGCTTGATCCTGATTATTCGGCGGCATGGGCGCTGCTTGGCCGCGCCCGGTTGCTGGCGGGGCGGACGGAAGCGGCGTGCACAGCGTGGCAGCGTGGAATTTCGGCGGCCGAGCGGCGAGGCGACATTCAGTCCGCCCGGCAGATGCAGGTCCTCCTCAAACGCGCTTCAAAACCTGCCGGAGACGTGGATCGTGCCTGATCTGCCCTCAGCGATCCTGCTGTTCAAGACGATGCTGGTCTGCGGTCTTTCGCTCTGGTCGGCGATCACGGTCCTGAACAATATTGGCGACTTCCGTGGGGCGGCCGGCGCCATTGCGCGAACATTGGCGATGACGCCACTCAGGGAGGAGCCCGCGATCCCGACGCCGCTGCTCCGGCGGGCGCTGCGCTGCGATCACTGGTCTGTTCTCGCGCTTGCCGCAATCCTCGCGATGCAGGCCCTTGCGACAGCGCTGCTCGGCCTTGGTGGGTTTGAGTTGATCCGTGCCTGCCTGACTGCCGCGGCTCCGGCGCGGGGCATCTGGTTCTCGACTGCGGGGCTGGGCGTGATGGCGCTGGTCTGGCTGTCGATGATGAGCGGCGGGCTCTGGTTTGGCTACTGGATCCGTCAGGGCGAACTTCAGCTGACGCAGATCGCCCTGCTCACCATGACCGTTGTGGCTGCGCTGGCAGTCAATGCCTGACGCCGCTCGGGCGTCAGGCTGGCTTGTCCTGCTGTCTCAGACGATGGGCGGGTTGAGCCGCGCAAACCCCGCCTGACGGCGATAGGCAAAATAGGGATAAGGCGCGGTCACGCTGCTTGCTGCATCCAGCCGTGCGATCTGCTCTGCAGTCAGCGACCAGCCGACCGCTCCGAGATTCTGCCGGAGCTGCTCCTCGTTGCGGGCGCCGATGATGACGCTCGACACGGTCGGGCGCTGAAGCAGCCAGTTGATCGCGATTTGCGGTACCGATCGGCCGGTCTCCTTGGCGACCTCGTCGAGCGCATCGACCACCGCATAGAGCCTGTGATCGTCGACCGGCGGACCGAACTCGGCGGTCTGGTGCAGGCGGCTTCCCTCCGGCAGCGGCTGGCCGCGGCGCAGCCTACCGGTGAGGCGGCCCCAGCCGAGCGGGCTCCAGACCAATGCGCCCACGCCCTGGTCGCGCCCGAGCGGCATCAGTTCCCATTCGTAGTCACGCCCGACCAGCGAGTAATAGACCTGATGCGCGACATAGCGCGGGTAGCCATGCCTCTCCGCGAGTGCGAGCGACTTCATCAGCTCCCAGCCGGCAAAGTTGGAGACGCCGACATAGCGGAGCTTGCCGGCGCGCACGAGGTCACTGAGCGTCGACAGGACCTCCTCGATCGGCGTATGGGCATCGAAGGCGTGGAGCTGCAACAGGTCGATATGCTCGGTGCCGAGCCGGCGGAGCGCATCTTCGACCGCCTTGATCAGGCGCGGGCGCGACGATCCGGCATCGTTTGGTCCATCGCCCATCGGAAGGCTGGTCTTGGTCGAGATCAGCACCTCGTTGCGGCGCCCCTTGATCGCCTCGCCCAGCACCTCCTCGGACGCTCCGTTGGAATAGACATCGGCGGTGTCGAACAGGGTGAGACCGGCCTCAAGGCAGATGTCGACCAGTCGCCGGGCTTCTCTGGCGTCGGTGGTGCCCCAGGCGCCGAAGAGCGGACCCTGGCCACCGAAGGTTCCGGCGCCGAAGCTGAGGGCGGGGACCTTGAGGCCGGATGCTCCGAGATTACGATAGTCCATGATGGCTCTCCTTGGTGGTGTGATGGAGCAGATAAGTCTGGTTGGATGAAATCGCTCAGCAGCCACTCAGGGCCGGTGCCGTGACCGCGGCTTTGCGATCGAGGCGCAGGCTCCAGAGGGCGACCACGAGGCCGCCGATCGGCATCAGCGCTGCGACGAGGGGGACGGCCGTCAGGCCGGGCCCATGGTCGATCACCGCGCCGCCCGCCCAGGCGCCGAGCGCATTGCCGAGATTGAAGGCGGCGATGTTGAGGCTGGAGGCGAGGCTCTGGCCAGCCCCGGAAGCCTTCTCCAGCACCCAGATCTGAAGGGGAGGGACGGTGGCGAAGCCGGCGGCGCCGAGCAGCCCGACGAAGATGGTGGCTGCGATGCCGTCGTGAATGGCGAAGGTCATCAGCCCGAGCACCAGCGCCAGGACGAGCATGCTGCCGATCACCGTCGGGACCAGGTAACGGTCGGCCAGCCGCCCGCCGATCAGGTTGCCGATGATCAACCCACCCCCGAAGACGAGCATGACCGGTGAGACCAGGCTATCGCCGAGCCCGGTCACCCTGGTCAGGATTGGCGCGATATAGGTGAAGACCGCGAAGACGCCGGCAAAGCCGAKGACAGTCGTCAGCAGGCCGAGCAGTACGGGGCGTTGCGCCATCGCCTTCAAATCGGTGCGCCAGTCGCTCGCCTCCGGTGCCGCCTTATCCTTCGGCACGAAGGCCGCGATGATGGCGAGCGCGACGATGCCGACGAGCGTCACAGCCCAGAAGGTGGCGCGCCAGCCGAGCTGCTGCCCGAGCCAGGTGCCGAACGGCACACCGAGGATATTGGCGATCGTCAGGCCGGTGAACATGATCGCGATGGCAGAGGCCTTGCGCTCCTGCGGCACCAGGCCGGTGGCGACGACCGAGCCGACGCCAAAGAAGGTGCCATGCGCGAAGGCGGTGAGGATGCGCGCTGCCATCAGCAGTCCGTAGTCCGGAGCCAGAGCGCAGGCGGCGTTGCCGAGCGTGAAGATGACCATGAGGGCGAGCAGCACGGTTTTGCGCGGCCAGCGCGCGGTGAAGGCTGTCATCAGCGGCGCCCCCACGACGACGCCCAGCGCATAGCCGGAGATCAGCAGGCCGGCCGAAGCGATCGAGACGCCGAGATCGGCGCTKACCTCGATCAGGAGTCCCATGATGACGAATTCGGTGACGCCGATGCCGAAGGCGCCGGCGGTGAGAGCATAGAGTGCAATGGGCATGGTGGTTGTCCGCAAGACGGGAGGATGTCTCGCGGCAAGATGGCGCGCTGCAGCATCGTGCGTTAGACTGCCGCAAGGAATATCATTTGTGAGATGAATTCATCATGGCGCGTTTGGAGATCAACCGCTCCGGCGAGATGGAGGTCTTTGCCCGGGTCGTCGAGCTCGGCGGCTTCTCGGCGGCGGCCCGTGCCTTCCGGATGACGCCTTCGGCCGTCAGCAAGCTCGTCGCCCGGCTGGAGAGCCGCCTTGGCACGAGACTGGTCAACCGCTCGACGCGCAAGCTCCAGCTCACGCCCGAAGGCGGCATCTTTTATGAGCGCAGCATCCGTGTCCTGGCCGACCTGGACGAGGCGGAGCGTAGCGCCTCCTCCAGCGAGAGCCCGGCGGGCCGCATTCGCCTCAATACCAACGCCTCCTACGGCACGCATATTCTCGCGCCGGTCGTGCCGGAATTCCTGGCGCGCTACCCGGGCGTGACGCTCAACCTCGTGCAGACCGATGCCATCATCGACCTCATGGAAGAGCGTACCGATGTCGCGGTCAGGGCCGGTCCGCTGAAGAGCTCCAATCTCATCGCCCGCAAGCTCGGCGCGACCCGCATGACGATCGTCGCGGCGCCGATCTATCTGGAGCGGTTCGGCGAGCCGAAGAGTGTCGCGGAACTCGACGGCCATAACCGTATCGGCCTCTGCTACGCCCGCACCATAGAAGGCTGGCCGCTGCTCGATGGCGGTCAAGCCGTCACCGTCCCGATCGTCGGCAGCACGCAGACCAGCGATGGCGAGGCATTGCGGCATCTGGCTGTCGCGGGGGTGGGGCTCGCGCGGCTGGCGACCTTCACCGTGCGCGAGGATATTCGGGCCGGAAGACTGCGGCCGGTTCTGGAGGAGAGCAATCCGGGCGATCTCGAGGAGGTGCACGCCGTCTATCTCGGGCAGGGCGGACCTCTGCCGGCGCGTATCCGGGCGTTGCTCGATTTTCTGGGGGAGAAGGCGCGCGTCGGTTGAGCCTGGCCCAATCCCTGCCTAGACCAAGGCGTTCAGGCAGAGGGCGACATGGCGATCACGATTTACGGCATCAAGAACTGCGACACGATGAAGAAGGCCCGAACCTGGCTGGACGAGCACGGGGTCGCCTATCGCTTCCATGACTACAAGGCCGTTGGCGTGGCGCGCGCCAGTCTCGAGGCATGGTGCGCGGAACATGGCTGGGAAACGATCCTGAACCGCGCCGGCACCACGTTTCGGGCGTTGGCCGATACCGACAAGCAGGGGCTCGACACTGGCAAGGCAATTTCCTTGATGCTGGCGCAGCCCTCCCTGGTCAAGCGGCCGGTGCTCGACCTTGGCTCGCGGACATTGGTCGGTTTCAAGCCGGCGCTCTACGAGGCGGCCTTCCCGCGCTGATCCAGGACCATGGCCATGCCGGGCTCGGCCGTGCCGTCACGGTGGGCCGGCGTGCGCTGCACTTCCGTTGTCGCTGCGGCTGCGCTACCTCGCTGCGCATGACAACCGATTTCAGCTTCCATCTGCTCGGTCGGGACGGCGCTGCCCGTACCGGCGAGATCCGCATGCCACGCGGCGTAATCCGCACCCCGGCCTTCATGCCGGTCGGCACAGCCGCGACCGTGAAGGGAATGTATCCCGAGCAGGTCAAGGCGCTMGGCGCCGATGTGGTGCTCGGCAATACCTATCACCTGATGCTGCGCCCCGGCGCGGAGCGCATCGCGGGTCTTGGCGGCCTGCACAGTTTCATGAACTGGCAGCACCCGATCCTCACCGATTCCGGCGGGTTCCAGGTGATGTCGCTCTCCCAGCTTCGGAAGCTGACCGAGGAGGGCGTGACCTTCCAGTCGCATATCGACGGCTCGCGCCACATGCTCTCGCCCGAGCGCTCGGTCGAGATCCAGAACCTGCTCGGCTCCGACATCGTCATGCAGCTCGACGAATGCGTCTCGCTGCCATGCGAGGATATCGTCGCCGAGAAGGCGATGCGCCTGTCGCTGCGCTGGGCCGAACGCTGCAAGACGGCCTTCGGCAATCCCGCGGGCAGGGCGCTCTTCGGCATCGTCCAGGGCGGTTCCGTGCCGTCCCTGCGTGTCGAGAGTGCCAGGTCGCTCGTCGACATGGACCTCAAGGGCTATGCGATCGGCGGCCTTGCGGTCGGCGAGCCGCAGGACGTGATGCTCGCGATGATCGAGACGGTAGAGCCGCATCTGCCGCAGGAGCGCCCGCGCTACCTGATGGGCGTCGGCACTCCCGACGATATCGTCGAGTCGGTGAGCCGCGGCATCGACATGTTCGACTGCGTGATGCCGACCCGTGCCGGGCGCCATGGCCAGATCTTCACCCGCTTCGGCCGGATGAACCTGCGCAATGCCAAGCACGCCGACGATCCCCGGCCGATCGACGCGCAGTCGAGCTGCCAGGCTGCCAACGGCTATGCGCGCGCCTATCTGCACCATCTCGTCAAGGCCGACGAGATGCTCGGCAAGATGCTGCTGACCTGGGTCAATCTCGCCTACTATCAGGATCTGATGGCCGGGCTGCGCRCTGCGATCGCGGCCGGAACGCTGGTCAATTTCATCGCGGAGACCAAGGAAGGCTGGGCGAAGGGCGAGCCGGCATGATCGCGATTGCGACAGCCAAGTCCCGGCTGGAGCGATGATCGACCCCTGGCTCGGCATGCTGCTGCTCAAGATGGCGACCGCGGCAGCGATCGTCGTCGGTTGCTCGCTGCTGGCCGAGCGGACCGGTCCGCTCGTTGCGGCCCTGATCGCGACGCTGCCGATTTCGGCCGGGCCGGTCTATGTCTTTCTGGCGCTCGACCACGACCCGGCCTTCATCGCCGCCGGTGCGCTCGGCAGCATGGCTGCCAATCTCTCAAATGCCGGTCTGGCGCTGGTCTATGTCCTGCTCGCCCAGCGCCTCGGCATGGTGGCGAGCCTCGTGACGGGGCTGGCGACGTGGTTCACGATTGCCATCGTGCTGCGGCAGCTCACGCCGCCGGTCATGGTTATGRCTGCACTGACTGTGGCGGTCTTTGCCGGCCTTCACATGCTCTTCAGGCCGTATCTGGCGGCGCGGCCGGCGGCGCCTCCCGGGCGGCCCTGGTACGCGATCCCGCTGCGCGCCGCTTGCGTCGCCGGGCTGGCGGGGACGGTGACGACCATCAGCGCACGCGTCGGCCCGGGTTGGTCCGGCGTGCTGGCGGCTTTTCCCATCGTTCTGTCGAGCCTCATCGCGATGCTACAGCCGCGCATTGGTGGCCCCGCGACGGCGGCCGTCATCGCCAACTGCGCGCTCGGCCTTCTCGGATTCGGCCTTGCGCTTGGCCTTGTTCACCTGACGGCGGTGCCGCTCGGCTCATGGCCGGCGCTCGGCCTCGGGCTTCTGCTTTGCGTCGGCTGGAATCTGGGCCTGATGACTATTGCCCGTCGCACGCGTCGGGCGGCGCCATGACGCGATGAATAGGCCGCCAATGATCAGGATGAAGCCCACCACCTGAAGCGGGCCCGGGATCTCGCCCAGGATCGGGATGGCGAGCAGGGTGCCCGTCACCGGGATCAAAGGGGGAAAACGCCCGACGACGGAGGCGCCGAGCACATGTGCCGCCCAGCCCCAGATCCACAGGCCGATGATGACGTTGAGCACGCCCTGGTTGAGCGCATGCGCGACGAGCACCCACCACGGCGCGACATCGAAGCCGCGGAAATAGAACAGGAAGTAGAACGGCAGATAGGCCATCGACAGGACCGAGACGATCGCCGCCGCCTTTAGCCCGTTCACCTTCCAGAGCTGGATCAGCAGCGGGTAGAAGCCCCAGAGCAGCCCGACGCCGAGAAAGCAGAGATCGCCGCGCAAGGTGCCGGCCGTCGAAGCGGTGCTGCCGGCTATGCCGAGGCAGGCCAGGCCTGCGAGAACTCCGATGACGCCGATGATCAGGTTCCGCGTCAGCATGGCGCCAAACAGCACGACACTTCCTGCGATGCCGATCAGCGTCACCGTTCCAGGGCCGATGGTGGCGCCATGAGCCGCCGGGGCTAGCGTCAGCCCGGTCAGCATCAGATAGGTCATCGGAAAGCCGCTGGTGATCGCGAGCCAGATTCCGCGCCGCCAGGTCACGCCGCCGCATGTCGCCAAGCCCCCATCCCTGAGGAAGATTGGCAACAGCAGAAGACCAGCGGTCGTGAAGCGCAGGGCTAGCAGATCGTGCTGGCTCAGTCCGTTGAGCACGGCGTGGCGGCTGATCACGAAGTTCGAGCCGAAGATCAGCACGCTGCACAGCATGCCGATGACGGCGAGACGCCAGCGCAGCCGTACTGCCTTTTGATCCATCAGCGAAGCGTCGGCGATCTTGTCCATGCTTCGATTAATCCCGCATCGCACAATCGCGATACGCCCGATGCTGCATGGCGCGCCCGCACCCGTCGCGGGATGGGAAATCTGTCGAGGGCCGCAATTGCTCCCCGGCTGCGCCATTTTGTCGCCGTGTCCGGCCTCTTCTCTCGAGGCGACCAAGGGATGAACTCATGAACGACGATACGACGAAGATGGCGATCGGCCGGGTTCTGCGCAGCTTCGGCGGCCAGGTCGCGGTTTCGGTCACGGCCTCCGTGGCTGCCGCCGGAGTTCTGGCCTTTCTTCAGATCCAGTCCGGAGCTGCCCATCGCGCGACCATGGCTGAGCAGATCGTCCGGGCGTCGCAGCCTGATGCCGAGCTTGCAAATGCCTCGGAAGCGCCCGTGAGCAAGTTCCTGGAGCGGCATCGCGATCAGATGAGCGCCGGCAATGCGGAGTCCGTCTCGCCCACCAGGGCCTTGGCTGTGCCGGCGACGTTGCTGATGCCGATGGCGACAGCCTGGGCGCTGCCAGCCGGCACGACACCCGCCTTGGCTCGCTTTGAACCGCAACGTAGCAGCGCGCCCGTCACTGCGGCGGCGCACACGGTCCCGCGCGAGCGGAGCAAGCCAAGCGTCGCGGCAGCGCAGCCTTTGCCGATTTCGCCACCGCTGCAACTGGCGGCCTCCGCGGGGGACGCCACGACGGCCGTCGCTTCAACGCGCGGGCCAAGCCTGCTGGGACTGGAACTGCCAGACGGCGTTACGCGGGCCGGCCGCGCGCTGGGCGGCCTCGCCGATCGGGTCGGTGCCGCCGGGACCTGGACGGTCTCGACGGCAAGCCAGCTCCTGCCTAGTTGGTGAGAGCAGGCGCCTTCAGCTTCAGGCCAGCGCCTTCAGCGCCGAGCGGCCGGCATAGATCGCCTGGGCGCCGAGTTCTTCCTCGATGCGCAGCAGCTGGTTGTACTTCGCGGTACGGTCGGAGCGGGCAAGCGAGCCCGTCTTGATCTGCCCGCAATTGGTGGCGACAGCGAGATCGGCGATCGTTGCGTCCTCGGTCTCGCCCGAGCGGTGCGACATCACCGCGGTGTAGCCGGCGCGCTGCGCCATCTCGACGGCGGCAAGCGTCTCGGTCAGCGAGCCGATCTGGTTGACCTTCACCAGGATCGAGTTCGCGGTCTTGCTCTTGATGCCCTGCGACAAGCGGGTGACGTTGGTGACGAAGAGATCGTCGCCCACGAGCTGGCACTTGCTGCCGACGAGATCGGTCAGAGCCTTCCAGCCCTCCCAGTCATCCTCGGCCATGCCGTCCTCGATCGAGACGATCGGGTAGTTGCCGACGAGCTTGGCGAGGTATTTGGCCTGCGCCTTCGGATCGCGGGTTTTGCGTTCGCCTTCATAGACGTAGGAGCCGTCCTTGAAGAACTCCGTCGCGGCGCAGTCGAGTGCCAGCGCGATGTCTTCGCCCGGCCGGTAGCCGGCCTTCTCGACCGCCTGCATGACGAAATCGAGCGCAGCCTCGGCCGATTTCAGGTTCGGCGCGAAGCCGCCCTCGTCGCCGACATTGGTGTTGTGGCCGGCGTCGTGCAGAGCCTTCTTCAGCGTGTGGAAGACCTCGGCGCCCATGCGCAGGGCTTCCGCGAAGGAAGGCGCGCCGACCGGCATGATCATGAATTCCTGGAAGTCGATCGGGTTGTCGGCATGGGCGCCGCCATTGACGATGTTCATCATCGGCACGGGCAGGACGCGGGCGGAGGTGCCGCCGACATAGCGATAGAGCGGCAGGCCCGAGCATTCGGCTGCGGCCTTGGCGACGGCGAGCGAGACGCCGAGAATGGCGTTGGCGCCGAGCTTCTTCTTGTTCGGCGTACCGTCGAGATCAATCATGGTCTGGTCGATCGCGGCCTGGTCCTCGGCATCCATGGCGACGAGGGCTTCGGCGATCGTGGTGTTGACGATTTCGACGGCCTTCAGCACGCCCTTGCCGAGATAGCGGCTCTTGTCGCCGTCACGCAGCTCTACGGCTTCATGCGCGCCCGTCGAGGCGCCGGAGGGGACCGCGGCGCGGCCCATCGAGCCATCCTCGAGCACGACGTCGACCTCGACGGTCGGATTGCCACGGCTGTCGAGGATTTGGCGGCCGATGATGTCGATGATCGCGGTCATGGGAGGCTCCGGTGCGAGGCGAAACGGAAGGATGCCGCGCTTCTAGCCAAGCGCAGGCGTAACGGAAAGAGGCGTCGCGGCGATTGGCCGGTGGCGCGGGCGCGCCCGAGGCTCTAGAAGGCCGCCTTCAAGGAGCCATGACCATGACGATCGACGCCTCGACCCTGCAACTGGGCCATGCCAGTGCACTGCCGCAATCTCCCGAGGAGGCCCGCCTCGACCGTGTGCCCAATCCGCATGCCGGCACGAATTATCTCGCGCGCTTCACATGCCCGGAATTCACCTCGATCTGCCCGGTGACCGGCCAACCCGATTTCGGCATCCTGGTCATCGATTATCTGCCCGGCCAATGGCTGGTCGAATCGAAGTCGCTGAAGCTCTATCTCGGGTCGTTCCGCAACCACGGAGCCTTCCACGAGGATTGCACCGTCAATATCGGCAAAACACTGGTCGAGCTGCTCGAGCCGGAATGGTTCCGCATCGGCGGCTATTGGTACCCGCGCGGCGGCATCCCGATCGATGTGTTCTGGCAGACCGGCGAGCCGCCGAAGGGGCTCTGGCTGCCCGATCAGGGCGTCGCTCCTTACCGCGGCCGCTGAGTTCAGGTCCGCGAGCCTGCCAGCGGCAGGATGCGCGGCGTCACGATGCCAAGCAGGCCGATCCCTGCCGCAAAGAGCAGGATCGCGCCTGTCGTGCCGAGCAGATGCAGCGCGATGCCCATGGCGACGGGGCCGATCGCATGGCCAAGGAACAGCGCGCAGGCGAAGAGCGAGACGGCCGAGCCGCGCGCTGTCGGAGCGAGCTCGGTCGCCTGAGCCTGGAAGGTGCCGTGCATCAGGAAGAAGCCGAACCCGTTCAGGGTGAACAGGCCAACCGCGCTCCACCAGGGTAAGAAGGGCAGCGAGAACAGCACATAGCCCGTCGCCATCAGGAGCCCGCCGGTGACCGTCATGCGGGCCGGTCCGAGGCGCTCGACCAGGATGCGGGTCAGGATCCCGTAGATGATGCCGCCAAGCCCGGTTCCGGCGATCACCAGCCCGGCCAGCGAGGGGCCGATCCCTGAGCGCTCCTGCAGGATCGCCGCGACATAGGGCGGCATGCCGAAGATCAGGCTGCCCTCGGTGATGACGATCGCATAGAGCAGCTTGCTGCGCGGGTTGGCGAAGACGGATCTGTAATTCGCCAGCGCGCCCGCAAAGCTGAGCGGCAGCCGTGCCGCGTCCGGGCGCGGCTTCAGCACGACGATGACCAGAAGCGCTGCAGCCGCCGCCATGGCAGCGGCCATCACGAAGACACTGCGCCAGCCGAAATGCTCCGCGATGACGCCCGAGCAGGCGGCCCCGGCCATTTGCCCGACGATCATCAGGACAAGGAAGCGTCCGAGCAGTACCTGCCGCTCGGCCATTGGCGCGCGGTCGCCGATCGCGGCCATGGCGATGGGGATGACGCCGCCGGCAACGATGCCCGTACTCGCTCGGATCACCGTCAGTACGTCGAAGGACAGGGAGAAGGCGGCAGCCATCGAGAGCAGGGCAAGCAAGCCGAGGCAGACACTGATCGTCCGCAGCTTGCCGACCGAATCCGCGATCGGGCCCAGGAAGGGCTGACCGACCGCGTAGGCAAAGGAGAACGCAGTTGCCATGGCGGCGATCTGCGCAATCGTCCGGCCGAACTCGGCTGCCAGTGTCGGCACCAGCGGATCGAGGATCCGCATGGTGAAGGTCGATGCGAAGCCGCAGGCCCCGAGGACCAGGATCAGCGGGCGCAGCGAGGCGGGCTTGGTTGCGGTAACGGGCTTGTCCATACGGCCTTAAACCGGCGCGCGCCTCGCCTTGGCAAGCCGATCAAAGCCTTGCAGCTCTGCGATCAGCGCAGGGAAGTCCGCGAGCGGCACCATGTTGGGGCCGTCCGACGGCGCATTGTCGGGGTCGGGATGGGTCTCGATGAAGAGGCCGGCGACGCCGACCGCGACCGCGGCCCGCGACAGCACGGGCACGAATTCGCGCTGACCGCCTGTGGAGGCGCCCTTGCCGCCCGGCTGCTGGACGGAATGCGTCGCGTCGAAGRTCACCGGTGCCCCGATGCCGTCGGCCATGATCGGCAGCGACCGCATGTCGGTGACAAGCGTGTTGTAGCCGAAGGACGCTCCGCGCTCGGTGACCATGACATTCGGATTGCCACTCTCGGTGATCTTGGCCGCGACGTTGACCATGTCCCAGGGGGCCAGGAACTGGCCCTTCTTGACGTTGACGACGCGCCCGGTCTGTGCGGCAGCAACCAGCAGATCGGTCTGACGGCACAGGAAAGCAGGAATCTGCAGGACGTCGACGACCTCGGCCACGGCGGCGCATTGCCCGGCCTCGTGCACATCGGTCAGGACCGGCAGGCCGGTGCGTTCGCGGATCTCGGCGAAGACGGGCAGGGCGGCCTCGAGGCCCATGCCGCGCTGCCCCTTGACGCTGGTCCGGTTCGCCTTGTCGAAGGAGGTCTTGAAGACCAGTCCGATCTCAAGTCTTGCCGCTATCTCCTTGAGCGCAAGCGCGATTTCTAGCGCGTGCTCGCGGCTTTCCATCTGACAGGGGCCGGCGATCAGGGCAAGCGGCAGGGCGTTGCCGAAGCGGACCGGCCTCGCGAGGTCGGCGCCGATCGTGACGATGGCGTTGGCGGACATGGCGGCTCCAATGCGGTTGCTGGTGGCGGGCTTAGGTCGCTCGTCCGGCTGAGGTCAAGCCGGGGCCGCAGCTCAGGTCACCTCGAACCAGGTCCAGAGACCGAGATCGAAGCGCTCCAGCACGGTCGACGAAATCAGCCAGCGGCCAGGATTGTCGGCGATGAAGGCGATGTGCAGCCGCCGCCCTTCGGGGATCTGGACGGTATCGAGGAAATAGGGCTCCCAGCCGTCGTCGAGCGGATGCAGCAGGCGAAAACTATGGCCGTGGACATGGATCGGCTGCAGGAAGGCAGTGCGATTATCGATCGCGATCACCACCGGCGCGCCGCGCCTGACGCTGAAGAGGGGCTTGGCATCAGGCGTGCCGACTGCACCGTTGATCGCCCAGGGCCGGGCGAGATCGAGGCCGGAGAGGTCCAGTTTGCTGTCGGCGGTGACCTTGGCTCCGCCGGTCACGACGACTTCGCTACGCCTGGCGTCCTGCAGTCGCACGGCGAGCGGCAAGGCCGGATTCGGCTTGAGCGCAGCGATCTCGCCTGCCGCCGCCTGCCTTGCTCCCTCCGCGACGAAGCGCAGCAGAGGAACGCCCGAGCCGGTCAGCGCCGTGACCATTGCTGTGGCCCCCGCTTCGTCCGGCATGTCGAAGACGAGATCGTAGCGCGTGCCGGGGGCGAAGGGCAGCTGAGCGCGCACGGGTTCGAAATTATCGGTCGGCTGGCTGTCGACGGCCATGACGAAGGGCTTGATGCCGTCGAAACGCAGCCGCGTGATCCGGGCATTGCAGGCATTGGCGAGGCGCAACCGAACGCGTGCCCCAGGGAGCACCGCGATGCGCTGCGGCGGCGCCTTGCCATTGACGGTGATCCAGTTGCCGAGCCGGCCGGCGGCGGCTCCTTCGGGCCCCTTCGCGTCAAAGGGCTGGATCGATTGGTCGTCGCCCAGCAGCCAGTCGGTCACCACCACCGGCAGGTCGAGATCGACGCGTGGCGGCTCAGTCTCCTCAACGATGAGCAGGCCAGCCAGGCCGCGTCCTGCCGGCTCGGACGAGCCGCCGACGAGGAGAGGGCGATACAGGAAGAAGCCCGAATCGGGCGGCGTCAGCCGGTATTCGAAGCTGGCTCCCGGCGCGATCGGCTGCTGGCTGAAGCCTCCGACACCATCCATCTCGGACGATCCGCGTAGGCCATGCCAATGCAGACTCAGCGGTTTCGTCGTTCGGTTCTCCAGCCGGAGCCGCAGCGTCTGTCCCAGCTTGATCCGCAATACGGGCCCAGGCGTTTCACCGTCGACGGCCCAGACTTCGCTCTCCGGGGCCGGAGGTGGCCGCAGGCGTATCTTCGCCGGGCCGGCAACGAGGTTCCGGTTCGGCGGCGCGGCTGAATCGGCGTTCTCCGTCAGGGACTTCACTGGGGTGGTGGCCGGCAAGGATTGTGCGCCGGCCTCGCCCAGGACTGCACAGGCGCCCAGTCCCGCCAGCACGATGCGCCGTGTCGGCATGGTCGCCTGGCAACTGTGAGAAGGAGGACGGCGAGCGCTTCTGTCGGTCATGGCAAGCGGCATAATCCGTGGCGCGCGATCTGGCGAGAGGCCGGTATGGCGCCCCTGATTCAACGGCTTCGCAGAACCGTCGCATTTTTTTGCTGCATGCCGCGCCTGAAATGCGTATAGCACCGCGGCCCAACGATGGCGGCGCTGCGTTTGCTCGCGCGCAGCGCATCGGGTCGGCGGGCGTGGCGGAATTGGTAGACGCACTGGATTTAGGTTCCAGCGGCGAAAGTCGTGGGGGTTCGAGTCCCTCCGCCCGCACCAGACTTGGCCGGATTTCTCAAGCGCGGCGGCGGGCAACCCGACGGCGCGCGTTTGGATTTTTGAATTAACGAGCAGTTGGCGGAACGAAACAATGAACGTGACCGAAACCCTGTCCCAGGGC